>JACPPQ010000017.1 GCA_016190925.1 Chloroflexota bacterium
AAATATTTAGCTTCGAGTTGCGCACGAGCTACAAAATATTCTGCCATTTTTGCGCACACCTTTATTGTTAAGGGACTAAGCACCAAATACTAAACAAATTCAAATTAACAAAATTGAAATCCCTCTTAATCCCCCTTTGCGAAAGGGGGAGCCTCCCCATCCCACCACTGGATTCCCGCCTGCGCGGGAATGACAAAAGGGATTCTTTTTCGTGGTAATATCAAAATCCAAATATTCCAAGACGTTTTGAGTTCCTAAATTCGGTCATTTGAATTTGGCAATTATCCCTTGACATCAAGTAAAGGGGTTTTAAATTTGGTAAAAGCTCCCGCATTTAATGAACCGGCAAGAACTCCCTGTGGTCTTGCCACAGGAATGAATTGCCGTAAGCTCTTTATCGTAGCCAAGACGCCCTGTGCTCTTGGCACAGGGAGGTTCGCAATTTTTAAATCAGTCCCCTTTGCTTCAGCAACGGCCGGGGGTCTACGGTATGTCTTGAAAGCCATTTGTCAACCGATTTGTTGCCGAAGGAAAGCCCCATCAGTTCCGTGAAATAGAAGACCGGGATGTTGTATTGCCTCCCTGACTCCCGCGAGATTTCCTTTTGCCAGGAATCCAGGTTGGACTGGCACATGGGACATCCGGTAACGATGCAGTCTGCCCCCGCTTCCTCCGTCATGTCCAGTAGCTTCTGGATTAGCCTGTAGGCCACGCCGGGCAGCGTGAGCACATGTCCCGCCCCGCAGCAATCGGTCTTGAACGACCAGTTTTTCACATCGGCGCCGAGCGCCTTCAAAATGTTGTCTATCGTTTGGGGGTCATCGGGACACTTGACGTCAGTGACTTTCGGTGGCCGGGTGATAAGGCAGCCATAGTAGCAGACCGGGCTGAGCCCCTTGAGGGATTTGACCATCTTGGCGCGTAGCGCCTTCTCGCCCACGTCATCCCAGATGAAGTCGGTCAGGTGCTTTATCTTGAAGTTGCCTTGAAATCCATCGATAATACCCTCAATCTGTTTGCCAGTCCGCAGTTCTTTGTCGGCAACCTTCAGTCTCTGGTAGCAGGCCGCGCAGGGAACCACCATATTCATACCGGCTTTATCGGCAACCAGCACATTCCTGGCGGGGAGGGCAAAGGCTAATACGTCGTTCGTGATGTGGCCGGACGAAGCCCCGCAGCAGCTCCACCCTTCAAGCTCTTTTAGCTCAACACCCAACTCCTTGGATATCGCTTCAGTGGAGTCAGCGTATTCCCTGGCTGTACCGTGGAGGGAGCATCCCGGATAGTATGAAACGTTTATCGCGGTCATTTCGCACCCGCCTTTTTGAAGATTTTCTTTACCTGGCCGCGCGCGGGTGAGAGAACAGGAAGGGGCTTGAGCTTACCTTTAGCAAACATGGACATACCCATACCAGCCTGTTTAATCAGGCCGCTCAGTCCACTGCTTTTCAGGGTAAAGTTGACACCTACCTCCGGCTCAAAGACCCTGCCGTACTTCTTGATGGAGGCGAGAAATACATCGTGGAAAACGGGGACATTTTTCTGCGAGGGGGTTATCCCTTCTCGACGGGAGAGCTGCCTGAGGGTATCCATCACGTGGGCGATATCGATGCCGTTGGGACACCTGGTGGAGCATGTTTCGCAGGAGGCGCATACCCAGATGGTATCGCTCTTAAGCGCCTCATCTCTGAGGCCAAGATGGACGGAGCGAGTGAGCTTGTGCGGGGGGATATCCATGGCAAAGGTTACGGGGCAGCCGTTGGTGCACTTCTCACACTGGAAGCAGGCAGAGACCTTCTGCCCGTTCATCTCCTCCACTTCCCTGCGAAAAGACCTCTTAGGGACTACTGCGGCCGGTACTCCTGCGGTCATCTCTCGCCCTCCCCAGCTTCATTATACTATTTTAGGCACGTGTATAGGAAATGACATTAATCACGGGGTTTCTAATGGGGTAAAAGCGGGCTTTACGGTTCCAAAATGGGAAGCTGAACCGAACCATCGTATCCACCAACGTAGTTATAACACAAGACGGTTAGGGCTGTAAAGTGAAAAGAGAGGTTTGTTTGGCTTGTTGAGTCAACCCCGCCTCCTCCACCCGCCAGCTTGAAGGCAACACCATTCGTGCCACGATTTCAGTGCACTAAAATACATCCCGCAAGCAGGTGCTTGCGGGGCGGGTAAATCACGCAGGGTTTAACCGTAACGAGGACAACGTGCCTGCACGCCGGGATACGTTATGGACGCAGGCGCCCCAATCTCACCGAACACTCTTTGAGATGAGTGACTGCTGAGATTGCTTCGCCCGCCAGAGGCGGGTCTCGCAATGGCAGATGGAGGCCAATCACTTGGACTGATATGTCTGGCAATCAGCGTGCAAGCTATGGAAAGCAACATCGATGTTCGGGGATTTGCATTCCAGTTGCTGGTTGAACTTGCAGTCCGAAGCAAAGCAGGCGCCGATTCCACCCTTTACCTCCGCAAACCCACCCCTGGCGCTTCCGTGGTGGTAGGTGTTGCATTCTGCATGCGGGCCCACGTTTATCCCCAGCGTGTGACAGATATTTTGCTTGTTGTAGGTGCATGTGGATGCGTTACATTTGGCTACCTGGCTCATTTCCATTTCTCTACCTCCTCTTTTGATAATTTGTTTTAAGCTTCACTTTTGAGTTTTGAACTTTAATTTTTGATCTTGAACAATCACTCCTTCTCGAAGTCGGTTTTGGCCGCGCCGCAAACGGGGCATACCCAGCTATCGGGGATTTTTTCAAAGGGAGTCCCCGGGCTTATGCCTCCGTCAGGGTCGCCCTTCTCAGGCTCGTAGATATAACCGCAAACGGTGCAACGGTATTTCGCCATCGCGGATTTCGCCTCCTGTTTTTCCTCAGCTTTAACAATCGGCTTTACTTCGGCATAGGTGGCAGCGGCTTTGGGAGTCAAGCCTCCCTTTATCTGATGGTAATAATCGTAGGTCAGGCAGGCCTTTTCAGCGAGCGTATCCGCATCGACCACCTCGCCGATGAAAATTGTGTGAGTGCCTACATCAACCTCCTGTTTCACCCTGGCCTCCAGGTAGGAGACGGCGTTGTCCAGCACCACAGGCGCCCCTGTCTCCCCTATCTTGTAGTCCAGACCCTGGAATTTGTCTGTGTCACGCCCGGATTTGAAGCCGAAGCGACCGATAAAAGTGAGAGGAGTATCCTCGCAAAGGACAGAAACGGAAAAGACCCTGCTGTCCTTGATGTACTCCCAGGTAAGGTTGTTCCTGTTGATACTGACAGCGATGGTAGGCGGCTGGGAAGTCACCTGAAACACGGTATTGGCTATCTGCCCGTTGAATTTATCGCCCTTTCTGGAACTCACCACATACACCCCGTAGCCTATCTTCTGGAGAGCTTTGATGTTCATTTTCCCTGCCTTTTCAGTCACTCTGTAAGGCTAACGCACGGGAGTGCAACAATGTATATATTAACGGGCTTATAGTAATGCAGTATATCCGTAAGTCTACTTAATTAGGGCGGAAAAATCACGTAATCTGTAGCTATCAGCTTTTAGCTATTGGCTATTTGGTGTGATTGCTACATTTGTAGCAGTGATTTGCGAATAACCTTTTGCAAAGAGCAGGATGTCAATCAGCTTTCAATGTCGGTTATCCAGCGCCATCCGTTTCCTGAGCAGGGCTTTCACCGCTTCCATGAGAACAAAGACCGCCAGGCCAAAAGTGATTATCAGACCGATTTCTCCAAGCGTGGGTATGGTAATACCGAAAGCATCTCTTATCGCGGGAATCTGAACCAGCGCGGCGACCAGCACAAGCTCCCAGACAATGGCAATGAGGAGCCACCTGTGCGGCGGCGCCTTGAAAACGCTGAATCTGAGAGAACGGCAGTTGACGGCTATTACCAGCTCTACAACGATAAACAAAAAGAACATATCCGTTCTGTCACGAACTATGTCATCCATCCCGTGGAACCAGATAAAGAAAAAGAAGGGTGCTTCAACCAGGGCGGCCAGCAGTATAAAGGACTTCACGTCCCAGCCAAAGATACTGGCCTTCGGGTTTCTCGGTGGCCGCTGCATAATGTCGGGGTCAGGCGGGGCTATTCCGAGCGCCAGGGCCGGAAGGCCATCGGTCGCCAGGTTCATGTACAATATGGCAGCCGGCAGCAGCGGCAGGAACGCGGGTCCCAGCGCGAGCACTACTCCGCCGATGACAATCACCTCGACGATGTTGGCCTGAAGGAGATAAGCCAGGTATTTTTTGATATTATCGTAAATCCATCTTCCTCTCTCGATGGCCTTGACGATGGTGGCGAAATTATCGTCGCTCAGTACCATGTCGGCCGCCTCTTTGGTAACATCGGTGCCGGTTATGCCCATGGCGATGCCGATATCTGCGTGCTTGAGGGCCGGGGCATCGTTTACCCCGTCACCGGTCATGGCCACCACTTCTCCCCTGGTCTTCCAGGCCTTGACTATCTTCAGCTTGTCCAGCGGTGACACCCTGGCATAAACGGTAACTTTATCCACAATCTTCTCGAATTCCTCGTCAGGGAGCTTTCCCAGCTCAGCGCCGGTGAGCACCATATCACCGTCCTGATAGAAACCTATTTCTCTAGCGATGGCAACGGCGGTAAGTTTGTGGTCGCCGGTTATCATGACAGGCCTGATGCCCACCTGTTTACATGTCTTCGTGGCTTCCATGGCCTCTTCTCTCGGGGGGTCCATCATCCCGGTAAGTCCGAGTAAGACCATATCACGCTCAATAGCCTCTTCAGTCCCATCGACCGCTTGAGAAAGTTCCCTGTAGGCTACCGCAAGGACTCTCAGGGCATCCAGCGCCATTTCCTCGTTTACTTTTAAGACCTTTGCTCTTTCTTCCGCCGTCAGGGACTTTATTCCACTGCCATTCATAATGGAGGAGCACTTCTCCAGCACTACCTCCGGCGCGCCTTTCATAAAGGCAACCTTCTTGTCGTCTTCCATGGCGTGGATTGTAGTCATCCGTTTTCTATCGGAGCTGAAGGGTATCTCCTCTACCCTGGGACTCTTGAGCCTGCTCTCCGTGGGATGCAAGCCTGACTTGGCCGCCGCTACCACCAAGGCGCCCTCTGTGGGGTCTCCCTTGATGGACCATTTGCCATCTCTTTCCTCAAGTGTGGAGTCGTTGCAGAGAAGCCCCCCCTGGAGAAGCAACTTCAGGGACGGATTGTCAGCCGCAGTGGTCATGCCTGGAGCCTTGAATTCACCCTGGGGAGTATAGCCTGCCCCGGTAACTTCTATCATTGCGCCTCCGGTGTATATCTTCCTGATGGTCATCTCACCCTTTGTGAGCGTGCCGGTCTTGTCGGAGCAGATTACCGTAGTGCATCCGAGCGTCTCAACGGCGGGCATCCTCTTTACCAGGGCGTTCCTCTTTGCCATCTGGCGCATTCCTATGGCCAGAGCGCCGGTGACGATGGCGGCCAGAGCCTCGGGGACGGCTGCAACGGCAAGGGCTACAGCGAACATCACCACTTCCAGCACGAACTTTATAGTTACTCCGCTACTCCAGAACGACTCCCTCACAAAGCTCACCGCTATGATGACCCCACAGATGGACAGGGCGATAATGCCGAGGGACTTGCCTATCTCCGCCGTCCTCTTTTCGAGCGGCGTCTTCTCGGTTTCAACAGTGGCAACCTGCTCCGCTATTTTGCCGAACTCCGTGTTCATGCCGGTAAGCACAGCCACCGCTTTTCCCCGCCCGTAAGTTACGATAGTGCCGGTGAAGGCCATATTCTTCCTCTCCCCCAACGGCGCATCTTCCGCAAATGGCCCCGTTTCTTTGCCGACAGGCGCAGATTCCCCGGTAAGAGGCGCTTCGTCACACCTTAGTGAATGGATTTCAGCCAGCCGGGCATCAGCAGGAATCCGGTCCCCTGCCTCAAGGAGCAATATGTCCCCCGGGACGACCTCCTTCGAGGGAATCTCCTCTTCCTTTCCTTCTCTCAAGACTGTAATCATGGGTGAGAGCATCTTTTTCAGCGCTTCCACCGCCCGCTCGGCCCTGTATTCCTGGGTGAACCCCAGGACCGCGCTGAAGACGACGATTACCGCGATGATAGCGGCATCCATCAGTTCCCCGATGGCTGCTGATAGGATTATGGCTACCAGGAGGACTGCAATGAGGACGTCTTTGAACTGGTGAAAGAAGAGCGTGAGCGGTGAAATCCCCTTCTCTTTCTTAAGTTCGTTATATCCATATTGTTCAAGCCGTCTTTTTACTTCGTCTCCGGAAAGACCGCGGCTGAGGTCGGTATCCAGTTCTTTTAAGACTTGAGCTGACTCCATTGCATGCCAGACTGCCATATCAATACCTCTCAGAATATGCTGTGTTGCGCCACCTATGAATGATGAAGAGCCTTCCGCGAAACGCGCCTATGGTTTAATTTCAATGTCTATTATGTCATTCCCCGCGAAGGCGGGGAATCTACTTTATGCATTATTAGACCCTCCGCCTTCGCGGAGGGTGACAGTTTCGCGGGACGCTATGATGAATATTATCTTTGCACAGGTCCTTCAGGGAAAGATGGCCTCTATATCCAGCGAATCACGTTATCTTTTCTACCTTGAGAAGATTAGTGGAGCCGGCAACGCCTATCGGGATGCCGCCGGTGATGACAATCAAATCCCCCGTCTTTGCCAGCCCAAGCTCCTGTGAAAGCCGTGCCCCGGTGGCAAACAGTTCGTCTATGGATGAAGGAAACGCGATGGGGAAGGGATGGACTCCCCAGCGCAGCAGCAGCCTTCCCGCCACAACGCTGCTGGGAGTTATTGCCAGTATGGGCACGCCGGGGCGGTATTTGGAAACGCGCCCTGCTGTGCTGCCGGACTCGGTAAAGGCCACGATGGCTGCCGCCTTCAGACGTTGGGCGGTGTGACAGGCGTTATAGCTTATCAGCTCCTCGGTCTGAGGGGCAAACCATTCGCCTCTTTCAGCCAAAATGCGTTCGTAAGGCAGTTTGTTTTCTGCCTCCTGTGCGATTTTTGCCATTATCCGTACAGCCTGCGCCGGATATTTCCCGACAGAGGTCTCCGCCGAAAGCATGACCGCATCGCTCCCGTCGAAGATGGCGTTGGCGACGTCGGTGACCTCGGCGCGGGTGGGACGCACGGAGTTTACCATGGACTCCAGCATCTCCGTAGCGGTGATAACGGGTTTTCCCGCGCGATTGCACTTTCGAATGATGTCCTTCTGCACCATCGGCACTTTTTCAATAGGTATATCCACTCCCAGGTCTCCCCTGGCTACCATGACACCGTCGCTGGCTTCAAGTATGCTATCGAAGTCGTGGACTGCCTGCCCGCGCTCTATCTTGGCGATAACAGGAATGTCCGCACGGTTCTCCCGCAATATGCCTTTGACGCCGGAGACATTGGCAGCACTGCTGACAAAGGACAGCGCCAGGTAGTCAGGCTTCTGCCCCACTGCAAAGATAATCTGCCTCCGTAGAGAATCGCTAATGAACGGCTCGATGCTGGGCATTCCGGGAATAACCAGGCCGCGGCCCTCGGTAAGCGGACCACCCACAGTCACGCGGGTTTTCACCTCGGCGCTCTCTACCTTAAGCACCGTGAGTTGCAACCTGCCATCATCAAGCAGGACGGTATCTCCCGCTTTAACGCTCTGCGGCAGGGTGGTGAGGTTCACCGGCACCAGAGTGGCATCACCCTCTACCTGCCGGGTGGTAAGCACCAGGGTGGCGCCTCTCTTGAGGACCGCATGGCCGCCTTTCAGCTTGCCGGTGCGGTACTTCGGCCCGGCGAGGTCTATGAGAGTGGCAACATTGATTCCCAGGCGCTGGCTCAACCTCTTCACCGTATCCACGTAACGGGCGTGGTTGTCGAAAGTCCCATGAGACAGGTTCAGCCTGGCAACATTCATGCCCGCGCGGATGAGCCGCTCAATCATGGCCGCCGAACCTGTTGCCGGCCCGATGGTGCACACTATCTTGGTCCGCCTGTTGAAGAAGCGAGCATTTTTCATGGTTGTAATCATAGCACACCTGGCTGTGCTCTGGCACGGATTTGTGTCGTGTCAGGGAACCCGGAGATGTATTGGGGTAGATGGCAAGCTTGATTTCTAGCCTGCGCCGGAATGATAAGCTTTTGGTTCGGCTACAGAGTTGGGAAATGTTATCAGAAAGCCTTCGAGTGGGATGGCGAAGAAATCAAGCAAAAGTCTGAAACTTGTCCTTTTTGGCATTGCATATAGGGCACTCATCCGGTAAGTCCCCTTCGCAAGTCCATCCACAAACTGTGCATACGCTCACAGGACCAAGATTCACGTCCTTTTTCCCTGAGTCGATAGCCTGTTTGGCCTTTTGGAACAGGGCAGCATGAGTTTTCTCTCCCTCAAACGCATAGGTGAAGCTCAGTTGCGCGCCTTTTTCCCTCTGGAGTTTTGCAGTTTCCAGAAAGGTGGGATACATCTCCGTAATTTCATACGTCTCACCATCGATGCCGCCCTGGAGGTTCTGAGAAGTGCCACCGAGCCCAAAGACAGCCATCGAAGCACACAACTTATCGCCCACCTGGTCTTTCAGGGCACGGAAATGGCTGGCGGCGTGGACCGTCTCGGCTGAAGCGATGGCCCTGAAGAGCCGTGCGATATTGGGATAACCCTCCTGCTCAGCTTTATCGCCCCAAATCTTGTAGCGCATGTGGGCCATGGATTCGCCGCCGTGAGCGTTTCGTAAATTGGATACCGTTATCGCATGCATAAAACCTGCCTCCTTCAAAGTCGATTGGCGATATTCATTTAACATGCTAGGACACAACCTTCAGCGCGAATATACGTAGACATACGTAATTGAATCGAGAAACCCCCGTAATTTCAGTTAACCCGGCACCATTATACCAAGAATGTGCCTATAATGATTAATAGGCAATTGCCAGAGGGAAATTGGAGGAGCAAGATGAAGAACTGGATTATTGCTCTGGTTATTATTGTGCTTGCGGCCGGAACAGGTACCAATGGGTATCTCTACTTGCAAACCAGCGATGGCCTTAGAAACGCACAGTCTGAAATAGCCAGTTTGAAAGCGGACGCCTCGGCTCTGCGGGCAAGTCTGGCGCAGACGGACGGCAACCTGAAGGACGCCCAGTCCCGGATATCGAGCGCGGAGACAGGCATCTCGGCTCTGGAGTTCAACCTTGCGCAGACGGGCAGCGGCCTGAAGGATGCCCAGTCACAGATAGCAAGCGTGAAAACGGATGTTTCATCTTTGCAAACGAGCCTTGCGCAGACGGATAACAGCTTGAAGAATGCCCAGGCCCAGCTCCTGGACGTGAAAACAGAAATTTCCAGGTTTGCTAACGTGCAGCAAGCCCTGGATGTGACTGCGAAAAGCATCGTTGACAAGATTGAACCAGTGCTGGTAAGAATCAATGTCGGCGGCATAGGGTTCCAGGCGGCAGGTTCCGGGTTTCTGGTCAGTGGCAACGGCTATGTCTTGACCAACAACCACGTAATTGACGGTGCCACCTCAATCAGGATTACGCTGAACGACGGCCAGAGATTTTCGGCTTCCATAATCGATAGCAATGGCACAAGAGACCTGGCGCTACTCAAGATAGCTTCCACCCGCACCGACTTTCCACGGGCTGAGCTAGGCTCGTCATCGGGCGCAGCCGTAGGTCAGGGGGTGATAGCGGCAGGTTTTCCTCTCGGGACTGATTTACCGGGTCCGGCTACGTACACCAGGGGCATAATTTCCGCTTTCAGGACGATACGCAACCTTAAGTACATTCAGATGGACGCTGCAATAAGCCCGGGCAATAGCGGTGGCGTCCTGGTCGATTTTGGTGGTAAGGTTATCGGGATAGTTTCTGCCGTAGTTATGCCGGGGAATCCGGAGGTTGAAGGCCTCGGCCTGGCTATCCCCATGGATGAGGCCAGGGCTTTTATCCAGAGGACAATCGGCCAGTGAGCTTGGGGATTTATCCTTTTCCCTCCCCCTTGTCTGCATTGCGTAGAGGGGCAGTGGTGAGGTCGTGACCCTGAAAGCTGACGGCTGAAAGCTTTTCAACTTAAGACGCACATACAAAAATTAGAGGGGTTAAAGCTTGAGATTCAGTTACTTGGTAGCCTGCTGCTTTTGTCGGAACCTGGACTCTCTCCTTGCCTGTGCCTGGCGATTTCTCCGCCTTTCATCTTCAGTCTCTGAAATGAGCGGCGGGGCCGACTTGGGTCTGCCCTCTTTGTCCAGAGCTACATAGGTCAAATAAGCCGAGGCAGTGTGCTGCACCTCTCCCGTGAGCAGAGTTTCGGCCTCCACCCGTACGCCAATCTCCATTGAGGTCTTCCCGACAAAGTTCAGGCTGGCTTTGAGAGTCAGGAGTTGACCGGCAAAAACGGGATGATGAAAATCCACGCGGTCGATGGAGGCTGTGACCGCGTTAGAGCGTGCGTGCCTGATGGCCACTATCCCGGCTGCGGTATCTATCAGCTTCAGGATAACTCCGCCATGCACATTACCTGCCACATTTACATCTTGCACCGTCATGTATTGGGTCATCACCAGGCTGCTTTCACTTACTTTCTTGCCTTCCATAAGTTTTTAGCCTCCTTCGTATCACTCACCCTTCCGAGAGGGTAATCAAGCTGTTCAAATCATACCACATTCAAGTAAAACCAGGAGAGTGCTATAATCTTTTTATACGGCTCTGCCTTCAAGAAAAACGACCCGGTTCGTAACGAGGTGAGGTTGATATGATAGCCTTCCAAATCGGCCCTTTCACTGTGGCGTATTACGGCATTATGATTGTCACCGGCGTCATTGCCGCCACACTGGTGTCTTTGCTCGAGGCCAGGAGAAAGGGCGAGGATACCCAGCATCTCTACAACATCCTTCTGGTCATTCTGCCGTTGGGTTTTATTGGTGCTCGCGCCTATCACGTGATTGACCAGTGGGCTTATTACAGCCAGCATCCGGCCCAGATTTTTGGGGGAGCGGGGTTGGGCATATTCGGCGCCGTAATAGGTGGAGCCATCGGGCTTACAATCTACGCCATTGTCCGTAAACTGAACGTGCGGCGCTGGCTGGACATCGTCGCCCCGGGGGTAATTCTGGCCCAGGCTATCGGGCGGTGGGGCAACTTCTTCAACCAGGAACTCTACGGCTACCCCACCGATTTACCCTGGGGAATCTACATCGCCCCTGAGCACAGAGTACCCGGTTTTGAGACGTACACCCATTTTCAACCACTTTTCTTCTACGAATTCCTGTGGAATTTGTCCGGCTGTATTTTCCTGCTTTTAGTAGCGCGAAAATTACAGAAGCGCCTGGTGGATGGCGATATCGCGCTGCTTTACGTGATGTGGTACGGGGTGGGGCGGTTCTTCCTGGAGGGTCTCAAGATTAGTGTGTGGACTCTTGAAGGCATTCCCACGGCAAGATGGATATCAGCCATCGGGATTGCAGTGGCGGTCTTAATCATGATTCTTCAGCATCGCCGTCAAAAACCGGCTGCGGCATCATAGAAACGATTCTTCGGGGCCAGATTGTAGCAGTTGCATCGCCCCGCTCCCTAGAGTAATATTAGTTTAGGTTCGGCTGCGAAGCATTGTGAAATGTGAAAACCGGCAAATTATTTTGATAGTTAAGCTGTTGCTGCGCACTGTGCACAGTTGTTTACATAATCTACGTTAACCCCTCGCCTCAAAAGCGCTGAGCCAATTCTTTTCCCGGAGTGGAGTTTTCTTTAATGATTTGGAATTCATCCCAAAAACCGTCCGATTCTTTCACAGTTGCCTTTTTCTCGATGGAGTTCGGCATCGACCCGGCCATATCGACATACAGCGGCGGTCTGGGGATACTGGCAGGTGATAACGTCCGTGCTGCGGCGGACCTCGGCCTGCCGATGGCGGGTGTAACCCTGCTGCACCGGAAGGGCTATTTCCGGCAGCATCTTGATAGCTGCGGCAATCAGTCCGAGATTGAAGCTACCTGGTCCCCTGAAGCACTCCTGGAGCGGTTGCCCGTCCGGGTCCTGGTGCCCATCGCAGGCCGCCAGGTGCAGGTGCAAGCATGGCGTTATCTGGTGCGGGGACAGTTCGGAGATACCGTGCCCATCTACTTTCTGGACACCGACCTGCTTGAAAACAGCCCGTGGGACCGCAGTCTTTCCGGTCACCTCTATGGTGGCGATGCCTCCTACCGGCTATGCCAGGAAATAGTGCTGGGTTTGGGCGGAGTAGCAATGCTGCGCGCCCTCGGCTATCGCAAGGTCCAGGCATATCACATGAATGAAGGACATTCTGCCCTTGCCGTTATTGCGCTTCTGGAAGAACAGTGCTGGGGCCGAGGCCTCAGCGCAGCTACCAATGAAGACCGGGAGGCCGTTCGCCAGCACTGCGTATTTACCACTCATACCCCCCTGAGGGCAGGCCACGACGAGTTTCCCCTCAGCCTGGTCCTGGAAATGCTGGGGGAAGAGCGCACCAATTTTCTGATGGGGACCCAGTGCTGCCCCAATGGTTCGCTGAACATGACCAACCTGGCGCTGGACTTCTCCCGCTATATCAACGGTGTCTCGATGCGGCATGAGAAAGTATCCCGTACCGTGTTTTCAAATTATCCCATCGATGCCGTCACCAATGGCGTTCACGCTACCACCTGGACATCGCCGCCTTTCCAGCGCCTTTACGACCGTTACATTCCCGGATGGCGCCGTGATAATCAGTATTTGAGATATTCTGTAAGCATACCCCTGGAGGATATATGGCAGGCGCACATCGAGGCCAAGCAGGAAATGATTCAAGAGGTGGAGCGACGAACAGGAGCGCGCCTCGACCCAAAGGTGATGACGTTTGGTTTTGCCCGGCGCGCCGCCCCTTATAAGCGCAGCGACCTCATTTTCCGCGACCTCGAGCGGCTCAGGCAGATAGCCAGGGAAGCAGGGCCGTTTCAGATTCTGTTCGGCGGGAAAGCCCATCCGAGAGACACCTGGGGCAAAGACATCATACGGCACATCTTCCAGGCGGGAGAATCTTTAAAGGATGTCATACCTGTGGTTTACCTCGAGGAGTATGACATGGTGCTGGCGAAGTACCTGGTTTCGGGCGTAGACGTGTGGTTGAATACCCCTCATAAGCCGCTGGAAGCCTCCGGTACCAGCGGGATGAAAGCAGCCCTCAACGGGGTGCCCAGCCTGAGTATACTGGACGGATGGTGGATTGAAGGATACATAGAAGGTGTAACCGGCTGGTCAATCGGAGAAGAATGGCAGTCTGAGAGCAACCCCGAAAAAGACTCTCTCTTTCTGTATGACAAGCTGGAGCACGTAGTATTGCCCACTTTCTACCAGCGCCCCAGCAATTTTGCCAGCATGATGCGTTCAGCGATTGCCTTCAATGGTTCTTTTTTCACCGCCCAGCGCATGCTATCGCAGTATCTTCAGAATGCTTACCTGCATCCGGCGAATGGGACAAGGCCGTAAAGAGCTATCAGCTGTTAGCTTTTAGCTTTCAGTCCCGCCCCTTCTTCTGGGCTGACTGCTGATAGCTGGTTTCTCGCCTGTTTCCCACAAGGCCTATTGACATTTTCGTCCCATCCGTATATCTTGTGAGAAAACCTGTCTCGCCATATTACTGTTGTAGTTGCATCGAAACTCTCAAAATGGGAAACAACGTCTGGCTAATCCTGATCGCAGTCAGCGCCTACATAATAGGCTCGATTCCAACTGCATATTTTGTGGTTGGGCGGATGATAGGCACGGACATCAGGCAGTCCGGCTCGCACAACATAGGGGCCATGAACACCTTCCGCCTCATTCAGGAGAATAGGTCTACCAAAGCCGGCATGGCCGGTTTCTTTCTGGTGCTGGTCGGGGACGTGGGAAAGGGTGCGCTGGCTGTTTTTCTGGCTCAGTGGCTGAGCTTTCTTGACTATGAACCCGGACTGGCAACGATTATCGCGGGCTTTTTTGCCGTGGCAGGTCATAACTACTCTATATTTATGAGGTTCCAGGGGGGAAGAGGCCTGGCAACAATCGGCGGAGTAGTGATGGCGCTGAATCCTGCATGGTTCTTTCTCAGTGTTGCTATCCTTCTGATTACAATTTTTGCTTTTCAATATTTGGTGGTGGGCAAGATGAACTGGGGCAGTTTCTCCGAGATTTTTTCGGTGGTGGGCTCTCAGTTAATCGGACGGGTAGCGGGTCTCATCTTCGTAGTTATAGCTATATATTTCTTCAACCCCGGTATTTTTCTCCCCACTCTTGCCGGAATGGTCCTGGTTTACGTAAGACACGTCGATAGGGTCAAGGCTTATATCATAGAATTGCGAACAGCAAGGAAGAAATGAGGACAGGACAAAATCTGAATGCCCCCAACGGAATTCGAATCCGTGTTGACGGCTTGAAGGGCCGCTGTCCTAGGCCACTAGACGATGGGGGCTTGACCTTGAAAAGTATAGCAAAAATGGCCTGACTCTACAAATAAAGACTCAAGGGACCGTCCTTGGCTCTGCAAGAGTGGTAGGACGCTTTCAACTATGATAGAATAAAGAACGAATCAACACCGAGCTATGGGAAGATAACTGGAGGTAGATAGTTGAGCAAATCAGCACAAAAGCAGGTGCGTGCATCCGCCAAAAAGCAACTGCGAAACAAATCCGGGCGTAGCCTGGTGAAGACCAACATTACCAAAGCAGAGAAACTCACGCTCGGCGGACAAATCGAGTCCGCAGAAACAACAGTGGCAGTGGCCATCAGCTCCCTGGACAAGGCAGCGGAGAAAGGGATTATCCACCGCAACAATGCTTCCCGGCGCAAATCGCGGCTGATGAAGAAGCTAAACCAGGCCAGGGCAGCTTCAACCAAGTAACCCACGACCATAATTTTTTCTTTGAAACTATTGACAACACGGGGTGGTTATTGTAAAGTTATTCACAGAACAAACGTTCGTTATCACTGCCGAGGAGTTGTGCCGATGAAACGCCAAAGCAAAGCGTTATCTACAAAGCAGAAGAAAATCTTCGAATTCATCCGTGATTTTCTAAGGGAGAGGGGGTATCCGCCCACCGTTCGCGATATCGTGCACGGCTGCGGGATTAGCTCCACCTCAGTGGCAAGCTATAATCTCAACATACTGAAGAACAAGGGCTATATTCGCCGCTCCCCGGATATATCGCGCGGTATAGAGCTGCTTGACAGCTCAGTTGCGCTTCGCAACAAAGTACAGGTGCCTGTAATCGGACAAATTGCAGCAGGAAAACCGATACCTGTGCCGGATTCCGATACCTGGGATGTCACTGCTTCCGCTGAAACCATCGAGGTGCCCCAAAGCCTTACCCGGGGCAAAGAAGGAATCTATGCCCTTAAGGTCAAAGGATTGTCCATGATTGATGCTTTAATTAATGATGGCGATATTGTCCTCATGCAGCAGATGAGCGTGGTAGAAAACGGCGAGATGGCGGCAATATGGCTCAAGTCAGAAAAAGAGGCAACACTGAAGAAATTCTACTATGACAAGCGTGGCCGCGTGCGCCTGCAACCTGCCAACAGCCAGATGAAACCGATATATGTTAATCCGGAGAATGTTGAGATTCAGGGCAAGGTCATTGGGGTTATCAGAGGACTGACATAATCAAGACCCCCCTCATGCCCTCTTCCACTGGTCGAAGATAAAGATTACGGCGAGGATGCCACTAGTGTGGTGTCTCGTAAGTGACTTGACAGATAACGTCTCCCTGGTAGGAGAGAGTTAAGCTGATGGTGAAATCATAAAACACCCCTCACTTACGTCTCTCCCGCAAGGGGAGAGAGAAGGCCATGTGAAGCTATTTGAGAGACACTAGACTAGCTTCGAGTCTGCCAGCGAGCGGGTTCCGGCGCTATGCACTTGGTGGCGTACTCCTTGAGCATTCGCCGGGCGGAGAAACGCGGCGCTGCTGTGCGTATGGACTCTTTGACCATAGCAATCCAACCGCGCGGAATGCCGTTGCGGTCGCGCGTATAGTACAGAGGCACAACCTCATCTTCCAGCAAGCGGTACAGCGTCTCAGCGTCCGCCCTGTCTTCCTCTTGCGAGTCTGAGGGGACTTGTTCGCTGCCGATTGCCCAGCCGTTTTTACCGTTGTACCCTTCATACCACCAGCCATCGAGGACACTCATGTGAAGCGCACCGTTCAAACAAGCCTTCATACCGCTGGTGCCGGATGCTTCTTGCAGGCGTCGCGGAGCATTCAGCCACACATCCACGCCTGCAATCAGGTCGCGAGCCATGTGCATGTCGTAGTCTTCAACAAAGGCAATCCTGCCCTGAAAACCATCGTCTTGAGCCAGGTTGTATACCCGCTGAAGCAGTATTTTGGACGGGAAATCAGCAGGATGGGACTTGCCTGCGAAAATAAATTGCACCGGACGCTCCCGATTGGTGATAATCCGCTTCAATCTTTCCGTGTCAGTGAAGATTAGCGTCGCGCGTTTATACTCGCTGAAGCGGCGAGCGAAGGCAATGGTCAGCACATCAGGGTCAAGGAACATCCCTCCTACCAGCATCTGCTTGGGCGACATGCCTTCCTGGACCCACCGTTTTCGCACATGCTCTCGGAGAGTCCCGGCAAGCTTGCGGTCCAGTTGACGGCGATACCGCCAGAGCTCTTCATCAGGGATATCCATGACACGCTCCCAAAGTTTGGGGTCATCGTGCTTCTTTATCCAGTCAGCGCCGAGGTATCTGGCATACAGACGGTACATCTCTGGCGATATCCAGGTTGGGACATGGATGCCATTGGTCACGCTGCCGATAGGCACTTTCTCTTCCGGCAGGTCCGGCCACAGAGTATGCCACATCCTTTGCGTCACCTTCCCGTGCAGTTTGCTCACAGCGCAGCGCTGGCCGGAGAGCTTCATGGCAAGGGCAGTCATATTGAGAACGTCGCTTCCGGGATTGTCCTGCCCCAGCTCGAAGAACTCCTTCCACGAGATTCCCAGAGCCTGGCAACAGGTGTTGAGATACCTTTTAACAGATGAAACCGGAAACATGTCGTGGCCTGCCAGCACGGGCGTGTGAGTGGTAAAGATGGTAGCAGCCCGTACCTTTTCGACAGCATCGGAGAAAGACAGCCCCTTTACCAGTTCCTCACGAATACGTTCCAGCATCATGAAAGCGGTATGACCCTCGTTGGCATGCCAGAGAGCGGGATTGATGCCGAGCGCCCGCAGGGCGCGCACACCCCCGATACCGAGCACAACTTCCTGCTGTATGCGCAGTTCTCTGTCAGCCACATAAAGCCGCGCTGATAGCTGGCGATAGGGCACGGGGTTTTCATCGAGGTTGGTATCAAGCAGGTAGAGTTTTGTCCGTCCCACTCGCACCAGCCATACCCCGATCTCCAGGGTAACATCCCCAACTTCAACCTTCGCAATAGCAACATCCCCCTTGGCAGAAAGGACGCGGCTAATTGGTGCCTCGCTAAAGTTAAGCTGACGGTATATTTCATTTTGCCAGCCGTCAGGTGCGACACGCTGCTGAAAGTACCCTTGAGGATACATGAATCCCACAGCGACCATCGGGAGTCCCAATTCGCCGGCTTCTTTGCAGATGTCACCCGCCAGGACTCCCAGTCCTCCGGCATACATAGGCAGGGAGCTATGAATGGCAAACTCCATTGAAAAATAGGCCATAACATCTTTGACCAGTCCCGGATTAGTGGAGCCCAGCCAGGTTGCCGAGGTTGTCATATCATCGTCAAAGGCTGCCATTACCGAATCATACAGGGCAAGAAAATCCGGGTCTCCGGCAGCTGCCCGCAGGACGTCCGGGCTGACCTCACGCAATAGCTTGACCGGGTTGTGGCCGGTTACTCGCCACAGGCGAAAGTCCAGAGAGCGGAATAACTGACGCGCCTGGTTATGCCAGCTCCACCACAAGTTATAGGCAAGTTCGTCAAGCCTGCCGATGCGTTTCGGAATCCTGGTATTGAGTTCTACGTCCCCGGCGGTCGGGTTCATTCACTACCTCATTGTCGAATTTTTGTTTTCAGGACTAACATTTATCTTAGCACAGATGAGGATAACTGAAAAACATAAGAAGATAGAGAAAGGTATCAGGGAGACCAAAATCCCAGCGCTGAACCGCTACGACGATACGCTGAGTTATCTCTGTTCAAAGTCCTTGAAGCGATAGCCGATGCCCCGCTCGCCGAGGATGTACTTCGGATGTTTGGGGTCTTCCTCGATTTTGCGACGGAGATACGTTATGTAAAGCCACAGGTACTGGTCTTCATCCCGATATTCGTGACCCCACACTCTTCTCAGCAGGGTTTCATGGGTAAGAACACGACCGGCATTGCTCACCAGGTGATAGAGAAGGCGATATTCAGTAGGCCGCAGGTGGATTTCTTTGCCCCTGACCATCACCTTTCGCCGGGTGAAATCGATTGAAAGGGCATCATCCACCTTTATTTCGGTCTTGGGCGCCGGGGTAGGCATTTCCGCCCGACGCAGGGCGGCTTTCACCCTGGAAACCAACTCACGCGGGCTGAACGGCTTGGTAACGTAGTCGTCGGCGCCCAACTCAAGCCCCTTCACCTTGTCCGGTTCCTCGCCCTTGACCGTGAGCATGATGACCGGTATGGTGGATACCTCGCGAATCCGTTTGAGGGTCTCGAAGCCATCCATTTCAGGCATCATCACATCCAGAATAGCCAGGTCAGGCAGCTCCTCGGTGACCTTTCTGAGCGCCTCATAGCCGTTGTTGGCGCCGGACACCTGGTATCCCTCCAGTTCAAGGTTCATGCCTACGGCCTCGACAATGCGAGGCTCATCGTCTACAACCAGAATGGTCTTGCCCCGTTTTGCTAGTGGCTCATTCATATGAAATCCTTTAATTAGCTTTCAGCTTTTAGCTCTCCCATCCCCACCCCGAGATTCTTCGCCCGCCCGAGGCGGACCGGCTGTCCAACACGGTAGATTCCTCAGGCAGAGGGATAGGCAGGGTAAAAATAAACCTCGAACCCTCGCCACGTTCGCCCTCCGTCCAGATTCGACCGCCGTGGGCCTCGAGAATGGTCTTGCAAATATAAAGCCCGAGTCCCATGCCGGGTGTAGACTTCCGGCTGCTGTCTGCCACGCGGTAAAACCGCTCAAAAAGTTTCTCCCTGTCTTGCAGCGAAATGCCAATTCCCTCATCAGCAATGGTCACCTGAATATCGTTGTCCAGGACTTTTCCGGTGATGTTGATTGTTCCGCCGCGGGGTGAGAATTTTACGGCATTGTCCACCAGATTGGTCAATACTTCTTCTATCTTTTCAGGGTCGGCAAGAATGCCGGGAAAGTCCGGCGGGAAATCACTCTCAAATTTATGAATCTCCGTATTCCTGGCCAACCTTCTGACCACCTTCACCACTTCACCGGGTAAATTAACCGACATCATATTCAACGGGAGAGACCTGGCCTCAAGTTGAGATGTATAAAGCAGCTTGGCGACCAGCTTGCTCAAGCGGTCGCTTTCCTCCTCGATGGCCTGCAACTTGTCCCGAATGGTCTGAGGGCTCCACTCGGCATCAGGCCGGGCGAGGGTGCTGGCATATGCCTTGATAATGGAAATGGGGGTCTGTAGCTCATGAGAGACGCCGGCAAGCAACATGGACCTCACGTTGTCAATCTGCCTCAGTGTGCCGATGTCACGCACGTTTACCACAGTGGTAGAAGGCTGCCTGGGAGAAGGGAGGGAGTAACTCATGCTTACGTCAACCTTCTGAGAATCTTTCCCGGTGATAGCTCCCCTTTGATAATAGACCCCGCTGACACCCCTGGCGATGGGGCACTTCCTCCGGCAAAGTTCCCTTCCCTGGTTATCAACGAGATTCAGGACTCTGAAACAGTAGTCCCCGATAGCCTCGCTCCTCTTCCAGCCGGTGAGGCGTTCCATGCCGGCGTTGAAGGTAAGGATGCGCAGCTTCGAGTCGATGGTCATAATTCCATCGGCGCTATGTTCCACGATTGATTCCGTCTTATGATGCTCTTCCGCAAGCTGCGAAGCAAGGCGAACGTTCTCCAGGGACATGACAGCCTGCCCGGCAAAGGCGGAGAGCACCCTTCTGTCGCTGGCGGTGAACTGCTTTGCTGAAGATGGACGCAATATGTACATCAACCCGATGGTCTTATCATCAGCAAAGAGCGGTGCGGCAATAACAGGGTCGAAAACCTGGTGTCCCCCCACCGGGTTACGCAGTCCCTGCGCGATGCGCGAAATCCGACCAAAACCGTTTCTTCCGGCACCTAAATCCGGGATAGCCTTTTCCAGCATGGGACGCAGCTTCCTGGCAATCATGGAATCCAGGCCGTAAGTTGCCTCGGTGACAAAGCGTTCCCTGTCGCTTTTCCACAGCGCGATGACTCCCGCCGTTCCATCCAATGACTGCACTGCTGTAGCAAGGACGGGAACCAGCCTATCCTTGAAAGGCGCCTTTCCGGCGACTATGAATTCCGCTCTCTCACTTTTACTGGGATTGTTGTTTTTCACGTTTGCTATCTCAACTCTGTAACGTTTGAGCAATATTCTAATGTAAATCTAAGGGACTTCAAGTGTACTTCTAAGCAACTTCTATGGCTATTCTAGCATAATCCGACTAAACTATTACAAAGGGCGCAAAGAGTCCGAGCGCAACTTGTAAACAAATGAGCATTATCAACAAGACAGAAGTAGATATCCGCAGCTTCAGTATAAATGCCTGGGCGCGCCTGTGCACCAGTTTGACCAGTAAACTTGGCGGGAGATACGCCTCCGCGCTGGGCATTAACCTTGCCAGCATGGAGGCGGACGAGATATTCAAATGGTTCCTGGCATCGATTCTCTTCGGCGCCAGAATCAGCGAGGCCGTGGCCATAAGGACCTACGGCGAGTTCAAGCAGGCTGGCGTCCTCTGCCCGGAGGCGGTGCTGGATACAGGCTGGGACGGGCTGGTGAGCATCCTGGATAGGGGCGGCTACGCAAGATACGACTTTAGGACCGCCACCAAGCTGCTGGACGTGACAGGAACGCTCAGGGAGAAGTATGCCGGAGACCTTAATCGATTGCACTTTTTCGCACAGGATGAGAGAGACCTGGAAAAGAAACTAAAGAGACTGGGAAAGGGAATCGGACCGGTCACAGTGCGCATCTTTCTAAGAGAGCTGCGAAATATATGGGAAAAGGCCGAACCGCCGCTATCGGATGCTGCCCTTTTTGCTTCCCGGATGCTGGGACTTACCAGGACAACGGATGCCGCACTGGCCCTGGAAGAGATGAGGGAGATGTGGGAAGAAAGCGAGCCTGCCAGGGCAGGATTCCCTGACCTCGAGGCCGCCCTGGTAAAGCTCGGCAAGAACTTCTGCTTGAAGAATAAATGCCGCCTATGTGTGGTAAAACGTGAGTGCCAGAGTTCAAACTGTCGGAAGGAACTGTCTGAAATAGCAGGGTCTTTATAAAACAAAAATCATCCGCCTCAGGCGGACAAAACCACAACTCAAAACTTGGGGATTAAAAAGGAGATTAACATGGCAGATATAGTTATTCTAACCCAGAACGAAATACAGCAAAAGATAGAAACGCTGAAGGAACCGGGAAGCACGGTATTCTTCTATCTTGGCGCCGGTCCTTCAGGCGGCGGCCCTCTGGGGCGGGGGGCTGCCGTGGTGGAGCTTAACCCGGGCTATCCTGCCAAGAAACAAAAGAAATACAACATCTACACCGCCGCTGTGGAAGGCACGGAGACCACGGGCAAGGGGCAGAAGCTGTGGGACTCCGACAAGACAAAGGACATAGCAAAATGGATTAAGGAGAGACATTACCTGCCTTCCTCTAAGTAAAGATGCTTCCTGCATACGTCTCTCAAGAGTGTAGTGACCGTAGTCGATTTTTACAAGACCGTAACATTAACGAAACATCATTGTAACGAATTTCGTATTACAATAATACAGTTGATTGAGCATTTGGAAAAAACAGGTGAATGGCAAAGCAAGAAAACACCGGAGCCATCGCCTGATAAGATAATTCAAGACCGGTGAATCTAAGAACCGAGATGAGGGGATGACTAACAACAGATTTCTTAAAAAACCCTGCCCAAAGTGTGGGGGCAACATTTACCTGACCGACGACAGCTACGGGTCATACGAGCTATGCCTTCAGTGCGGCTACACTCGCGACCTGGAAGTTGTCACTAAGGAAAAGCAGTCCCCTGAGACAGCGTCAGCACGAAACTCGTAACAACGAGTAACAGGCAGGCGGCAGCCTTCAAAAGACCGGGGTAGAAAAACAGCGTAGAAACATTTCACTGAAATGACGCACACGAATATCACCACCGATAACAACTTTGTGCTCCTCTCTTTTGAAGGGCCAGCCTATATCCCCTGGCCGATTGGCTGGGGGTAAGGGTGACCAACCTTTCCTGACTCTGGCACAGATGGGCTTTCCGGTCCATTCTTCCGACCCGAAAGAAATCGTGGAATCCTGGAGTACCTCCAGACCAATCCGGCGGAAGAACAAAGAATCCGCCGAGACGCCAGAGAGACAGCCATTGAGATTGCTTCGTGCTTCGCCCTCGCAAAGACAGCATCTTAACAGGAGCCTCCCGCGAAACGCGCCAGTTTTTCATACTGTAAAGCTAATCTGCCCCACCCTGATATGCTTCGTCCGCCTGAGGCGGACTTCAGCATGACAGTTTCGCGGGTGCCTATCTTACAATCATTCGCAGTTTTTCTCCGCACGCTGTATAATGGACTAATGTTAAACATTTTTGCGAAAAGAGGTACAAAGTTGGAAAAAAGTGAAAGGGTAATGATATTTATCGACGGCAGCAATCTTTATCATTCCCTCAAAGCCCTATTCCACAGGACCGACATAGACATCGGCAAATTCTGTAACAAACTGCTGGAAAAGCGCCCGCTGGTGAGAATCTATTATTACAATGCCAGAGTAGGAATAAAAGAAGAGCCGGAGCGCTACCGAGACCAGGCGAAGTTCTTCAACAGCGTGGCGCAAATACCCTATCTCGAGCTGCGGTTGGGGCACCTGGTCTATAATCACTGGCCAAATGTCCCGCCCCTGGAAAAGGGCGTGGATGTACAGCTTGCCACTGACATGATAACCCACAGCTACAAGAACAACTACGATACCGCCGTCCTGGTAGCCGGCGATAACGACTTCGTTGGCGCGGTCCAGGCTGTGAAAGATGTCGGTAAACACGTAGAGATAGCGCTTTTCGGCAAGGAAAGTAGCTCCATGCAGTTGCGCAGGGTGGCCGACAAGATAATCGCCGTCAACGCTCGCTTCATGAAGGGCTGCTGGAAGAACTAGCAGGCATCTTACATGGACCGGGATAGCATCAATGAAGCCCGCGAGCGTCTCTCCGGAGAACAGGGCACAATCATCAAGGACTGGGGCGGCAGAATTCCTTTTGCCCTGGTCTACCCCAATTCCTATTATGTCGGAATGTCCAACCTCGGTGTCCACGCCATCTACGGCTTCCTTAACAGCTATGTCGCAGCGCTGTGCGAAAGAGTCTTCTGGGAGAAGTCCAATGCAGAAACCGGGCAGATGCCGGTCTCTATCGAATCCCAGAGACCGCTCACGGATTTTGCCGTCCTGGCCTTCTCCATCAGCTATGAGCTCGATTATTTCAACGTAGCGCGAATCCTTAAAGCCAGCGGCATCCCGCTTTACGCCGCTGACCGCGATGAGCGCTATCCCCTGGTCATTGCCGGAGGCCCGTGCATCACGGCAAATCCTGCGCCGCTTTCCCCTTTCTTCGATTGCTTCGGCATTGGAGAAGCAGAGACGCTCCTGCCCTCTATGCTGCCGTTGATTTCCAAAGGACTAGGCGGCAACCGTAGCGATTTCCTTAAATCGCTTGCGGCGCTCCCCGGAATCTATGTGCCGCACTACTCAGGCACGCAGGTAAAGCGACAGTGGGTGCATAACCTCGATGATTTCCCAGTGGGGTCGACGGTCTTTCCACCGAAGGATGAAACCGAGCTCGGCGACCTTTATCTCATGGAGGTGCAACGGGGCTGCAACTGGCACTGCCGTTTCTGCCTGGTGAGCAACGCCTTCTGCCCCATGCGCTACCGTTCGCTGGACAATCTTTTGACGCAAGCCGAGCGAGGACTGAGGTACCACAAGCGCATCGGCCTAGTCGGGCCGGCGGTCTCCGACCATCCTCAAATAAACGAGCTGCTATCAGGGCTGTCTCATATGGGGGCGGGTATTTCCATCAGCTCTCTGCGTGTCAAACCTATTTTGCCCGTAGTGCTGGGGGAGCTTGTCAGGGGCGGAGCTCGGACTGTCGTTCTCGCGCCGGAAGCAGGTTCCCAGCGCCTGCGCAGAGTACTCAGAAAAGGCATCTCCGAAGCGGACATTCTGGAAGCGGTGGGCAAGGTCTCGGAGCAGAACATCCAGCAGCTAAAGCTCTACTTCATGTTCGGCCTGCCCACTGAGACGGATGAAGACGTGGAGGAAATTATCAAGCTGACCCTCCGCTGCAAAGACATTCTTGATAGAAAACGCAGGGGCTGCCGGCTCACCCTCAATATCGCGCCTTTCGTGCCCAAAGCAGGAACGCCGTTCCAGTGGCTTCCGATGGAACATCCGGACACGCTGAACCGGCGGCTATCCTTGTTGAAACGCGGCCTTATGCCGAAGGGAATCAAAATCAAGAGCGAAAGCCCATTCTGGAGCGAGGTGCAGGCAGTTCTTGCCCGAGGAGACGCTCGAACAGCGAAAGTCCTTGCCGCCATCGAGGAGATTTCGTTAGCCGGCTGGCGCAGGGCAGTGGACGCTTGCCGACTGGACTCCGACTATTTAGCCCATCAGGAGTGGGACATCGGCGGGGAATTGCCGTGGGACATGCTTGACCTCGGGACCGGTCCCGGTTTCCTCGAAAAAGAGATGAAGAGGGCGCTGACGACAACACGGACTGACGCCCAAAAAGAATAGCGCCCGATAGGAACCTACCAGGCGCTAGTGCTTATTATCTCAACAATACTCTCTTTAGCGAGGTGTCAGGATGCTCAAACCGAGGCTGATAACTACTGCAGCAAACACTGATGCCATGACCACCACACCAGCAAACACAATAAACTCCCAAGAAGAAAGAATCTTCCTCAGCAGGGCTCTCGGAAGGGCTTCCCCGGCTACCTTTCCCGCTTCCTGGGCTGCCTTGATAGCTGCCGCCGCTGCTTCCTGAGCTTGCCTCGCCAGAGCACTTGCCGCTTCGGCTGCCCGTGCCGCATCAGCCGCCGCCGCCCTGGATGTCCTCATTGCCGCTTCAGCAGCCTCTCTGGCTTTGTTACTGGCTTCCTCGGCTTTTCTGGCAGATTCCTGCGCTGCCCTGGAAGCTGCTTCGGCAGCCTTCCGGGATTCTTCAGCGGCCGCTTTTGCCGCCGCCTCAGCGGCTTCTCCGGCTTTGGCACTCGCTTCCGCGGCTGCTTTTGCTGCTGCCTCGGCTTTGCGCGCTGCCTCTTCAGCCGCCGCTTTTGCCATCTTCATCGCCGCCTCAGCAGACGCCTTAGCCGCAAGACTCGCTTCCTCGGCTTTCTTTGCCGCTTCCTCCGCTACTTTAGCAGCCGCCGCTCCGGCCGCCTGGGCTTGTTCACCAGCTAATTTTGCGGCTGCTTCGGCCGCCTCTCTGGCAGCCATGCCGGCTGCTTCGGCTCTCGCTGCTGCCTCCTGTGCTGACTTGGCAGCTGCTGCTCCAGCCTTCCGTGCTTCTTCAGCGGCCGCTTTTGCCGCCGCCTCAGCGGCTTCCTTAGCGGCAAGGCCTGCTTCCTCGGCTCTTCTGGCAATTTCTTCAGCCGCGAGCTTGAATACCTCGGCAGCAGCTTTGGCACCCTTATCGGCTGCCTCGGCTTTGCGCGCTGCCTCTTCAGACGAGGCTATTGCTGTTTTGGCCGTCTCTCCAGCTTTTCGCGCCGCCTCCTCAGACGACACTTTTGCTACTTTGGCTGTTTCTTCGGCTTTCCGAGCAGCCACTTCTGCTCTTCTGGCTGCTTCAGCAGCAGCTGCCTCGGCCGCCTTGATTGCAGCCTCAGCCGCTGCCTGGGCACGCTCTGCCGCCCCTTCAGCCCTGAGACCGGCTTCTTCAGCTCGCTTTGCCGCCTCTTCACCCAAGGCTTTCATCGCAGCTTCAGTGGCTTCCCTCGCTTCCCTTGCCACCTCTTCAGCCCTGCGACCGGCTTCTTCGGCTCTCTGACCGGCTTCCCTCGCAGCCATCTCAGCCGACTGTTTAGCTTCCTCAGTTTTGGCGGCTGCCTCTTCACCGACTGTCTTCGCTGCAACTTCAGCAGCCTCTTTGGCAATCACCGAAGCCTTTGAGGCTGCAGCCGCCGCTGCTTCCGCCGCCCTGGCCATCTCCTCCGCCCGGCTTATCAGTTGGTGCAGGGTCCTGGAAGCCGCTTCAATGGCTTCATCACCAGCCACATCAGCTTGCTCAGCCTTCTTGCGAACCTTATCAGCTACCTTGAAACCGGCTTCTGCCGCGTCCCTGGCTTCCCTGCCCGCTTCGTCAACTCTATCAGCAATTGTTCCTGATACCGCAACAGCCGCTCCGGCAGCTTCATCTCCGGCTATCTCAGCTAACTCAGCTTTTCTACGGGTCTCTTCCGCCGCCTCAAAAGCGGCCGCAGCTGCCCTTTTTGCCTTTCTACCGGCATCCTCGGCCTGGGTAGCCGTCTCCGCAGTAGGCGTCCTGGTCACTTTTTCAATCGATGCCCTCGCTGCCTTTGCAGCCTCATCGGCTTCTTTTCCGGCGGCATTCGCCGCACTTATGGCGTCCTCAACAGACTGCCTGGCAAACCTGGCCTTTTCCTCAGCTCTTACCGCTGCTTCTTCCGCCGCTCTCGCGGCAGCCGCAGCCGCGGCTTTCGCAGCCAGGTCCACGTCTTCAGCCTTTCTGGAGGCTTCTTCAGCCGCCTCTCTGGCCAATCTTGCTGTTTCCTCAGCCCTTGCGGCTGCCTGTTCTGCTCTTTCAGCAGCTTCCTGGGCGGCCCTGGTGGCCGCATCAGCCGCTTCTCTGGCGGCAAGGCTGGCTTCTTCAGCTCTTCGTGCTGCTTCGTCTGCTGCGCCGGTAGCAGCCTCAGCCGCTGCTTCTGCCCTTCTCGCAGCTTCGGCAGCCGCTTCCTCAGCCGATTTCGCGGCGGCCTCAGCCGCTTCTCTGGCGGCAAGGCTGGCTTCCTCCGCTCTACGGGCTGCTTCCTGCGCCGCTTTGACCGCCGCCTCGCCAGCTTTTCTGGCCGCTTCAGCGGCGACCTCCGCCTTTCTGGCCGCTTCTTTCGATGCTTTCGTTGCTGCTTCAGCCTCGGCAATAGCACTGGCACTGGCTGCCTCTGCTCTTCTGGCAGCCTCTTCAGCCGCCTTCTTGAATGCCTCAATGGCAGCTTTTGCTCCCTTATCGGCCGTCTCAGCTTTGCGCGTCGCTTCCTCGGCTGCGTGTCTCGCCACAGTGGCAGTCTGCTCCGCCTTAGCAGCCGCTTCGGCAGCCGCACGGGTAGCACTTTCGGCGGCTTTCTCCCCGGCTTCGCGCGCCTCTACGGCCCGCTCTGCCGCCTCATGGGAAGCCTTGGTGGCTTGCTGGGCCGCGCCTCTAGCCAGCCTTGCCGCTTCCTCCGCTCTCCTGGCTGCCTCAGCCGCCAACCTGATATTGTCATCCATTTCATCCAGGATTACAGGCAACGGCTTGGTCAAAATTTTGGCTGATTCAGGCTTCTTTTCCCCCGATGCCCCCACATTCTTGGTTACCATTTTGCTATGAAACTCCTTTTGTCCCTGTTAACTCGCAAAGCACAGGAACTAAAATAACTTGTCATGCGCCTGAGGCGCACTCACGAACGATGAAAATATTAACACGCCCTATGTCATTCCCGCGAAAGCGGGAATCCGGTGGGATGGTGGGGCTGGATTCCGACCCCACATCAATCCCGTATCAAGCACGGGACAAGGTTTGGGGCAAGCTTTTCGTCGGAATGGTTATTTTCTAGGTAATCAGTGAAGATTACGGCTATCTTTCAGACGTAAAACATGAACTATTCTTCACGATAGTAGCTAAAATCACTAAAATTATGCTCTTGCTTAAAGCGCATGTCAAGTATTTTCGGAAGATTTTTGTAAGGATTTGTGGAGGGTTATCATTAAGCTCAAAAGTCAAAGCTCAAAGCTCAAAATTGCATCGCAAAACTTAAAGCTGGAGGATGAAACAATCCCGGTACTTACACTGAAGGAATTCGCAATGGCGTTTGAGCTTTATGCTGGCACGGTGGGTAATCTACAGTTGTCTGGCCCATTTTACCGCATTGAGGAAAATTTGAAAGCCGTCTCCGTACTTTTGAGCGCCCTGCCTGGGCCACTGCGGATGCTGGCTGCCCCGGATATGACGCTCAGGATGAGGCATCAGGGCAAAAACGCGCCCCGACGCGTCACAAATGCCGGCGATGTTTCCTACCGAGCCGTTGGGGTTGTGCGGATAGCCCGCGCTGGTATCCCCCTTCTCGTCAGCGTAATACAGGGCTACGTTTGCCTCTGGAAAGTACGATGCGATAAACTTTCCTTCGCCGTGGGCAACAGGCAAATACATGCCCTCGATATCCCTGGTAAAGACGCAAGGGCTTTTCTGGTTCGCACGGAGATGCACCCAGCGGCATTCGAACTTGCCGGAATCGTTAGCAGTCAGGGTCACCCGCAACTGGCTCTTAAGCTGGGATGGCTCCGGCAAGATGCCTGTTTTCACCAGCACCTGGAAGCCATTGCAAATTCCCAGAATTAAACCACCTTTTTCGATAAATGCCAGTATATCCTCGCCAAGCTTCAGCATAAGCTCGTTGGCAAGGATTTTACCGGCCCCCAGGTCATCCCCATAGGTGAAGCCACCGGGGATTACCATTATCTGGTAATCGGAGAGCCTCTTCTCACGGCTCACGAGCCGGTTAACGTGCAACAGGGATGATTCCGCCCCGGCCTGCTCAAAGGCAAAGGCTGTCTCGACATCACAATTGGCCCCCGGTGCGCGCAGTACCAGCACTTTTATTTTGCCCACGTTATCCTACCACCTGAGCGGCTTCTGCCAGGCTTCCTTCAATTGGTTAACAGGAACAGAAACGACTTTTCTACCGTCGACTCCGTAAACTTCGAGCACATCGGTATTGGTGACTTTGCCAATGACCGCAAAAGTGCTGCCGCTCATCACCTTCTCAAACTGCTGCCATTTGTCCGGCGCAACCTCAACCAGGAAACGGCTGTTCGATTCGGAGAAGAGTATGGAATCGTCACGAGCAATCGGCTCACCTAGTGGGACAGATTCGAGTTCTATCTTCGCGCCCAGACCACCGGCAAAAGCCATCTCGGCGACGGCCACACCGATGCCGCCTTCACTGCAATCGTGGCAGGCGTTCACCAAGCCTTTTCCGGTAGCGCTGCTCAAACTATCCATCAACGCCTTTGCCTGCTGCGGGTCGACTTCAGGCACATTGTTCCCCGTGAAGCCGCAGCTTCTGAAATACTCCGAGCCTCCCAGCTCGTTTTTTGTGATGCCTGTTATATATATCAGGTCGCCGGCCTTTTTGAAGTCCATCGATACGGCGCGGCTCACGTTATCCATAACCCCCATGGCAGAAATTAGCAGGGTGTGCGGGATAGAGATGAGCTTGCCTTCGTATTCAAATTCATTATTCAGGCTGTCCTTGCCGGAAATGAAGGGGGTCTGGTAGGCCAGCGACATGTCATGACAGGCCTGCGCCGCACGGACAAGCGCGCCGAGCATCTCCGGACGCCCGGTATTGCCCCAGCAGAAATTGTCCAGCAAAGCTACCTTTTTCAGATTTCCGCCCACGGCTATTATTTGCCTCAGTGCCTCATCGATGGCCGATGCGGCCATCCAGTAGGGGTCTATGTCCCCGTACTTGGGATTTATTCCGTTGGAGACAATCACACCCATATTAGAGTCAAGCACCGGCCTGATGATAGCGGCATCACTGGGGCCGTCATTGTCCCTCCCGACCAGAGGCTTGAGCACATTTCCCCCCTGCACCTCATGGTCGTACTGGCGGATGACCCATTCCTTGCTGCACACATTCCATGAACCGAGCACCCGCAAAAGGTCACCGGTCAGGTCGGTCAGAGGAGGAAAGGCCGGCTCAACATACTGAGGCTGTTTCCATGTTGCCTCCCGCTCCACCTGTGGAAGACCATCGTGCAGAAACTCCATATCCAGGTCGCAGACCTGGTTTCCCTGGTAGAAAAGCCGGAGCCGGCGGTCGTTGGTGAACTCACCGATAACCGCCGCCTCCACATCCTCGCTATCGAAGAGTTTCAGCAATTCTTCAATGTTTTCCGCAGGAACAGCAAGCACCATCCGCTCCTGCGACTCCGATATCCATATCTCCGAATAGGAAAGTCCGGTGTATTTCAAAGGGACTTTCTCCAGGTCCACACGTACGCCGGTATCAGCCCCCATCTCTCCCACAGCGGATGAAAGTCCTCCGCCGCCGCAGTCCGTGATGCGGCGGAAGAGCCTGCGGTCCCTGGCCTGCAATATAACGTCAATGACCTTCTTTTCCACGATGGCGTTGCCAATTTGCACCGAGCTCGAAGAGACCATGGTCGATTGGTCGGTGAGCTGCTCCGAAGCGAAGGTAACACCGTGGATTCCATCACGGCCGGTCCTTCCACCAACAACTACCACCAGGTCCCCGGGATGCTGCTGGCCCCTGCGGGCAACCTCCCTCGGAATCAGTCCAAGCGTCCCGCAGTAGACCAGGGGATTGGCGATGTACCTTTCATCGAAAAGGATAGCGCCGTTAAGTGTGGGTATGCCCAGGCGGTTGCCGTAGTCAGCCACCCCCGCCCTTACACCTTTGAAGATGCGGCGCGGATGCAGCACACCCCCGGGAAGCTTGTTATAGGGCAAGTCCGGCGGGCCGAAGCAAAAGACATCGGTATTAAGGATTGGTTTTGCGCCAAGCCCTGTGCCGAGCGGGTCACGGACTACTCCCCCGATTCCGGTAGAAGCCCCGCCGTAAGGCTCAACCGCGGAAGGATGGTTGTGCGTCTCGACCTTGAAGCACAGCGCCCAGCGGCCATCGAAGTCAATCACTCCGGAGTTATCTTCGAAAACAGAAATGCACCACGGCTTATCCAGCTCACGGGTGGCCTTCATGATGGTGCTTTTGAGCAGATTATCGATGGTTGCGCCGTCAAACCTGATTTTACCCCTGAAGGTCTTGTGGACGCAGTGCTCTGACCAGGTCTGCGCCAGAGTCTCAAGCTCGGCATCGGTGGGGTTCCTCGCCTGGCGCTGGAAGTAGCCTGTAATGGTCTGGAGCTCCTCGACGGAGAAGCCGAAACGCTGCCTGACCTGCTGGAATACGGTATTATCCAGGCCGAGGAGTTCGACATAGCCCAACTTGAAAGTATACTGGGGGTTCTCAGGGAAGGCCACATGCTCCCGCTCAACCACGTGCTGGATAATGGGGTTTAACAGGAGCTTGCTTGAGATGGAGTCCAGTTGCCGCCGGGTCAGCGGCCCCTCTATGAGATAGCGTTTGGAGGTCTTGACCGCCCTGACACCCCCCACACCCAAGTCTTTGATGGCCTTCATGGCGGAGCCTTCCACCGGGTCGGTGACGCCCGGGTTATAGGCTACTTCTACCGTATGAAAGTCGGCATTGGGTTTTTCCCTAGCGGGCTTCACGCCGTAATGATATTCCTGGGTAACCGGGTCGGCGAAGAGGTTGCAACAAATCGACTCCAGTTCACCAGTCGTCAGGTCAGCATCCAGCCAGTAAATGTCCTCCACGCGGACATTTGAGACATTGGTTATTTCCAGGTCGTGGATGTCTTTGACCAGGCCGAGACCCCGGGGGTCGGGCAGGTCACTCCTCAGGCTGACTTCTATTTTATGCATAGGGTCGTAGCCTCGAAATCAACGGGGTGTGGACTGGGGTGTCAGCCGGAGAAACCAGAAACGGAAGACTGGTATCTTGTATTACAAGACTGTTACATAGCCTCCTGTCATTGCGAGCCCTTCCGCAGAAGGGCGAAGCAATCCGTATGGTTGACCGAGTACGTTCTTTGTTGAGGTACAAGATGTAAACTTTTGATTTCAGATTCAGAAGACTATCCGAGCAACTCGGTGACAACGACATTTATTTCCCGTCCGTCCGCCTTGCCCTTAAGCTGAGACATCAGTTTGGGCATAACCTTGCCTTTATCGCGGGGACCCTGTGCCCCTACTTCCTGGATGACCCGCCGTACCTCAGCCACAATCTCATCGCGGGTCAGCTGGCGCGGCAGGTATTCGTTCAGCACTGCCAGCTCGGCTTCCTCTTTGGCAACCAGGTCTGCCCGGCCGCCCTTTTTAAAGGCCTCGATGCTTTCCTGGCGTTGCTTGACCTCTTTGGCAATAACGCCCAGAATATCCGGGTCAGAAAGGGGCGCATTGCGGGCGATTTCCGTGTTGACAATGGCCGACTTCAGCAACCGCAAAGTCGAGACGCGAGTCTGGGCTTTCTCCAGCATGGCCTTCTTGAGGTCATCAGCCATTTTCTGCCTTAGTGGAGAACTCTGAGTATCCCGCCAGTGAGGAGTGCTTTCCTGTTCTGTTTGGCTCATCGAAATTATCTGCTGCTTCGCGGCGCTCTGGAACTCTTGCGCCTCTTGGCCGCTTCCTTGCGCTTCCGTTTAATGCTGGGCTTCTCATAGTGCTCTCGGCGGCGTATCTCGGAAAGAATACCCGCCTGCTGCACTCTCCTGTTAAACCGCTTCAGTAAACTTTCGAAATCCTCATTCTCTGACGCTATTACGTCGGTCAAACAACATCACCCCTTCATGACCATAATAATTTTGGACACCATCCCATTTTAGACATACGGCGGCGGTATGTCAAGAAAAATAGAAGGTTTGTTATTTACCAATGTCCATACACATGGGAAGAAATATTTGCAGGGCGTAATCCCTTGAAAAATTAGAGCAAATTCACCATCTGAAAAGAGGGGGCTTTTTATTATGAAGTAACATCTTTCGACTATTGGCAAACACTCCACTTGTCTGCTATCATCCACTACACGTGAACATATTTTCATGAAAGATAATATTCAGAAGCCGCCTTAAGAATCCGGAAGAACCAATGGAAAACGAAAAGGCCATACCCAGCACGATTTCAGTCATCATACAATCAGCCAATCCCGTTTTCATCCTTCTTGCCATCGGACTACCTGTTGGCACGTTAATCTACGCCCTCAATTTTGGTCCTCTTGTGAGCCTCAACTTTGTTCACATCATGAACGGCGCTCTCTGGACGGGCATTGACCTGTTTATGGGCTTCGTTCTCGGCCCAGTGCTGGGCGGGATGGAGCCTAAAGACCGCGCCGCCGTGTTCCGCCGCCTGGTACCGAAGATGATCTTTCTCATGCCAGCGCTGGCTACGGTTACTACGATATCCGGCTTTGAGCTGGCGCAAAGGCTCGGCTATTCCCTCAGCAATCCGTGGGCAATCGCGGCGATTGTCATAGTGTCCCTGTTGACCATCCAGGGATTTGGAGTATTACTCCCTAATGAAATCCGCGTCTTTCAGCAGCTGCTATCCAGGACGCCGGACATCGAGAAGATTTCCAGGCTGGGCATGAGAAACGCAAAACTTGGCGGCCTTCAGGGACTGTTTCAAATCGCCATCATCATCGTCATGGCAAATCTCAGGTTTTGAAATTGACATCAGCCAAAACACGAACAAAAAGACGGAGGAACAAATGAGGAAAACGGTCTACCTTATTGTAGGGCTACTGCTGGCAATCCCTCTGATGTTGCCAGCCTGCGCTAAAACGGCCCCCACACCACCACCAACGCCAACCCAGATTGTAACCAAGTTCAATGTCAGCTATGGGGCTGCGCCGGCTGCCGGTTGGAAATGGGGCGTGGCGGAGCTTACAACAGGGGCAGATGAGCGAACCACGAGCACTGCGCGGCATGGATTCGCCTGGATATTCTACGTCGTCCGTGGTTCCACCGAGGTTGGCATTGCCGGTGAGAAAAAGGTGGTTTCCGCCGGTGACGCAGTGTTGGTACCAGCGCAACAGGACCACACCCACCGCTATCCTCCACAAAGTCAGGTGCTTATATTCCGCCCGGCTGACCGCCCGTTCGGCGACTTTCATCAAGGAAACCGACTCTGGGAGTCCGACGCGTCACTAGCCCTGAACGCAGGGCAGAACTATTCAACCAGAATAAGGGAGTATACTCTTGCACCAGGGGTAGCGAACCTTACCGCAGAAGGTCAGTGGGGATACGTTTTGGAAGGAACGCTCACTCTGCGTGAAGGCGGCACTGCGACTACCCACCAGGCTGGCAAAGTCTTCGCTTTGACATCGAATGCGAGCCAGGTCCTGAACAATGAAGGACCCACACCTGTGCGATTCATAGCGGTAGGCTTGCATTAATTCCTTAAAAGCGAGGTATTTGAGTAAAGTATGTGTCACCTCTTCGCGTTAAAGTGGCAGAAAGGAGAAAAGCCGCTCGGCTCTGCTAATAGAGGGCGGCAGGGGCGCTAAAAACGTAAAACATAGCCGTATCTCATAGACACCTTTTACAAATTTAAGGAGGTGCTCATGCAAGCAGTGGAAACAAACAAACGTTTAGTCAAATTCATTGTCGCTGCCGTTCTTTTCTTCGCCTGGGGTGTGATTCAGGGTGCTATTCAGGCGCAAGGCCCGGTACATGAGTTCATTGACCAGGGACCGGCTGGCATCATAGTCGGCGCGCACGTCCACATCAATCTCCTGGGATGGGTCTCCCTGATGGCAGCAGCGCTGGCTTACTACCTGGTGCCGATACTCACCGGCAATCCCATTGCCGCACCACGCCTTATTAACGTGATTTTCTGGGTCTGGGTGATTGACCTGGTGATAAATTCAATCTTAATGATTAGCGTAGGCATCGTCGCCGGCAATGCCTTCATCGCCGGGGTCAAAGGTCCGCAGCTAGGCGCAATTATGGAGCCATTCATGATACCAATCGGTATATTGAGCATCATATGCGCCATTGTCCTGGTGATGTTTGTGGTGCAGATACTGGCCAGCATTGGCCGGAAAGCAAGCCAGGCATAGCAGACGGTTAGGCTTTGAGGACTTGCGGCTTCATTCACCGGCTTCAAGTGCTTGGGTGGTGACTTCCTGGCGATGACCTCATCGTTCGCTCCTCTTCAATATCTTCCTTGCGGCCACCACCCCTGAGGCGGAAGCTTGTGCCAACCATCCGCCGCTCATGAGGTCAAGAAATCCACCCCAACGGTCGCTCCGATGGCAACGAATCATCTATCTCAAGCCTCACATGGGACTCTTGACATGGCCAGGTCAACAGAGTAGAGTGTCCCGTGACTGCTTGAGGTGAAGATGTCCTCTCTAACGAGACAAAGACCGTGACCGCACAATCGTCAAAAAACGGGGGCTACCGGTGGGTGATACTGGTGGTAGCGTCCCTGATTCAGGCTATAGTGTCCATGTCCGTTTTCTCATTCGGCCCCCTGGCGCCATTCCTCCGGGATGCCTTTGACATAACCCGTGTTCAGCTCGGGGTCTTCGCGTCCCTTTTTGCCCTGTCATCGATGTTCGTGAGTGTGCCCGGCGGGTGGCTGGTCGACAGGTTCGGCATTCGCAAACTGCTTCTGTTGGGACCCGGAGCTTTCGGGCTGTTTTTCGTCCTCTTTTCACGGGTGCCGGACATCAGCACGGGCTATGTCATGGTTTTTCTGGCGGGACTGGGTAACGCCTTCGTCACACCGGTCACAACTGTGGCGCTGGTGCACTGGTTCTCCGTGAACAGCAGGGCTACAGCGGTCAGCCTCAAACAATCCGGGTTGACAATCGGAACAGCCGCCGGAGCGGTAATGGTGCCTACCCTGGCCTTATCGCTCGGCTGGAGGGACACGGTAGCAATACTGGGAGCGATTTCTGTGGCAGTTGCCATCGCCAGTTTCGCCATCTACCGCAGACCAGCCAGCCAACCATCGACAGGACGGTTGCCTGCGCTATCGACACTCCGCCAGGTGATGGGCAATAAAAGACTCTTGAGACTGGGAATGGCCGGCTCGGTCTTTATCGGACTGCAATTCTGCGTATCAAGCTACCTGGTACTGCAGATGGTAGAAGTGAGGCAACTGTCCGCAGTTATTGCGGGCACCTTCCTGATGACGGTGAATCTCGGAGGCACTTTTGGCCGCATATTGTGGGGGACACTCAGCGACAGAAGTTTTCGCGGTCAGAGGAGGCCGGTGTTGCTCATGGTCACCACCATAAGCGGCATTACGGCCCTCGTTTTATCTGCAGCCAGCGATACCATGCCCTGGTGGCTGCTATATTTAACTGTCGGCGTTCTTGGTCTGAGTGGTTTCGGGTTTAACGGAGTTTACCTCACCTTTGCTACCGAGATATCGGGCCAGGAAACTGCGGCAACGGGTCTGGGCTGGGTGGTAACCGTCCACGCCGTAGGAGTCCTTTTTGGTCCGCCATTATTCGGATACATCGTAGACAGCACATCCTCTTACAATCCGGCATGGCTGGTCTTCGGCATTCTGACGGTAGTTGCCTCCCTTTCCCTCATGTTTATCAGGGAACATAAGCCGGTGATAGCTCAAACGTAAACTATCGATGTTTGCTTGATTTTCATTATCGTCTCTCGGCGTTATGTCAAAAACCTGGTATTTTCCCATTAAATTATTTCAGGCAGCTCCGCCATACCATTGGTAGTCAGCACCTAGAAATGAAGTCAGAATCAAGCTATAATAGTAAATTGTCGCCGAATAATGGTTTGCTAAGGAGAGGGCTTGGACAAAGAGAAGTTGAAGGGCGTGGCCATCAAAGAAGTGGATAGCCGCCAGGATGAGCTCCGCGACCTGAGCCTGAAGATACACTCTAATCCGGAACAAGGCTTTCATGAGGTCCAGGCTGCCGCCTGGCTGACCGGGTACCTGGAGAAAAACGGCTTCTCGGTGGAACGGGGTATCTACGGCCTGGAAACAGCCTTCCGCGCCCGCTACGGCAGTGGAAGACCTGCTATCGCCTTGATGGCGGAGTATGACTCCCTGCCGGCTGTGGGACATGCCTGCGGACACAACATCATTTCAACCTCCGCCGCCGGCGCGGGGGTCGCTTCAAAAATGGCCGTCGATAGCCTGAGCGGGAGCGTGCTTGTCATCGGGACGCCCGCCGAGGAGATATACGGGGGCAAGGCGCTCATGGCGGAAAGGGGAGCCTTTAGCGACCTGGATATAGCCATGATGGTGCATCCGGCGTCTTACAATGTCTCTGCCATGGAAGCCCTGGCCTGCCAGACCCTGCAGGTCGAGTTCTTTGGGCGGGCAGCCCACGCCGCCGCCCAGCCGGAGGCAGGAATCAACGCCCTGGAAGCCATGCTCCTGTCGTTCAACGCCATCAACTCGCTGAGACAGCACATCAGAAACAGGGCGCGCATCCACGGAATCATCACCGATGGGGGCAAGGCAGCCAACATCGTCCCGGACCATAGCGCCGGCGATTTCATCGTGCGGGCCGGCGATAATGAGTATCTCACAGACCTGAAAGAGCGGGTGCTGGACTGCTTCATCGGGGCTGCAACCGCTACCGGCGCGCGCCTGGAGTATAAGTGGGGAGACGTCTGCTACTCCGCACTCCGCAATAACAACACCCTCATCGGGCTATTCAACGAAAACATGAAGACCGTGGGGCGAGAGATGCTGCCGGTCATCCCCGGACAGTCATTCGGCAGCACGGACATGGGCAATGTCAGCCAGCTCGTTCCAAGCATCCACCCCTTTATCGCCATAACGGACGTGAACGTGCTGATTCACTCCCCGCAGTTCGCGGAGGCAGCCGCCTCGGAGAGGGCTATCGAGGGACTGCTCGATGCCGCCAAGGCTCTGGCCATGACCGTTATCGACTTGCTAGCCAGCCCCGAAACGGTTGCGAAAGCAAAAGAGGAGTTTACACTGGGAAATGATTAGGGTAGGCGTTCCGAGAGCTTTGCTGTATTATCAGTACTATCCCATGTGGAAGACCTTTTTCGAAAGCCTGGGAGCGGAGGTAGTAGTGTCACCCACGACTACCCAGGCGATGGTATCCTCCGGCGCTTCCCGGGTGGTTGCCGAGACCTGCCTTCCAGCTAAGGTCTTCCTGGGCCATACGCTTACCCTGGCGGACAAGTGCGACTTCATGTTTATTCCGGTGGTGCGCAGCGTAAGAAAAAAGACCTACAACTGCTCCAAGTTCCTCGGCCTGCCGGATATGTGCCGGGCGGTTATCCCGGAGTCGCCGCCCATCCTGGAACCGGAGATAGACGTCAACAGGGGTCAGCGCGACCTCTACCTGGCTATATACCGGCTGGGACGGCGCTTCACCTGGAACCCGCGCAAAGTGAAACAGGCGGCGCAGGCAGCATGGCAATCGCACCTGGATTATCTCAACCTTATGTCAAGTGATAAATTAACCCCGCCGCAGGCAATCGAAAGATTAACCGGGACGTCTCAGCCGAGCCTGTTTGGTGACAGACTCGAAATCCCCCTTAATCCCTTCAGGGTGAACCTTCAGGATGAACCCCCTTTTACAAAGGGAGACATTCCACATTCTCCTGTCTCTCATTCCCTGGAGAAACGGAACGGACAGAAGAAAAATTCCGAAATGTCAGGCACTCACAAAGCCACAATTGCCGTAATCGGACACTCCTATATCCTCTATGACGAGCACATCAGCCATCGCATCATCCATCGTCTCGAGCAGGCCGGAGCAAAGGTGCTCACACCGGATATGCTGATGCGGCAGGAGCTCGAGGCAGCCGTAATAAAGATTACCGGCAGGGTCTACTGGACGCAGGAAGAGGAGGTAGTCGGGGCAGGTGTGCATTACCTTGAAAGCGCCGTTGACGGCATTATCGGCTTGACCACCTTCGGCTGCGGGCCTGACTCCCTGATGATGGACGTGGTGCGCCGGCAGGCCACCAAACTGAAGAACGTGCCTTTCATGAGCCTTACCCTGGACGAGCACACGGCAGAAGGGGGACTAATCACCCGTCTAGAGGCTTTTCTCGACATGCTCCAGAGGAAGAAAAGGGGGAAGTCAGAAGTATGCGCCTCGGCCTGACTCACATGGGCAACCTTTACGTCGGCATAAGGGGTATAGCCAGCAAAGTTGGCTGCGAGCTGGTGGTTACGCCGCCCACAACCCAGCTCACCCTCTCCCTGGGCGTGAAATACTCACCGGAGACAGTCTGCCTGCCTTTCAAGCTCCAGCTGGGCAACATGATTGAGGCGCTGGAGATGGGGGCGGACACGCTGGTGATGCCGGGCGGACCCGGCCCGTGCCGGTTCGGCTATTACAACAAACTCCACAAAATGATTCTGCACGAGATGGACTACAAATTTCACCTGGTAACCCAGGAGCGCGGTATAATGCATATTATAAGGTCTCTCACCGGCGGCGCTCCCCTGCAACAGGTGATAGACGGCTTCCGTTTCGGCATCGCCAAGCTGAACGCGATAGAAAATCTCGAACGGCTGGCGCACAAGATGAGGGCCATAGAGCGGAACAGGGGGGAAGCCACCCGAATCTTCAGAGAGTCTGTCAAGGCCATTGACGAAACTGAAGACCATAAGTCATTCAAGCAGATCAGGAAAGAATACGAACAGAAGCTCACGAGCCTTCCTACAGTCGAATCACCTGCTCCTTTAAAGATTGGCATAACTGGAGAAGTCTTCATCGTGCTAGACCCGTTTGCCAACATGGATATAGAAATCGAGCTTGGTAAGCTGGGGGTTGAAGTCAGGCGCACACTCTTCATCGGCGACTGGGTGAAGCTCAACCCATTCATCTACAAACTCGGCCTGCGAGAAAAGGACAGGAGCCACAGGGCGGCGCTGCCGTACCTCGCACGCCATGTCGGAGGAGATGGCTGGCAGTCGGTAGGCGAAAAGGTGCTGCATGCCAGGGATTGGGACGGACTGATTCACATCGAGCCCTTCGGCTGCGTGCCGGAAATAATGGCGCGCAATATCATGCCCTACACCAAAGAAGCTCTGCCGGTGCTCGATATCATTTTCGATGAGCACACCGGAAGGGCGGGGGTAATCAATCGTCTCGAAGCATTTGTCGACATGATACGTCGGAAAAAACGGAAGAGGAAAGTCCAAGTATGCGCATAGGCATACCTCACATGGGCAATGTATGGGTGACCGTCAAGGCCCTGCTCAAAGGGCTGGATGTCGAATGCGTTGTGCCGCCGATGAGCACGCGGCGCACCCTCTCCCTGGGCGTCAGGTACTCGCCGGAAGGGCTGTGCCTGCCTTTCAAGCTTACCCTGGGAAACCTGATTGAAGCCGCAGAAATGGGAGCAGACGTTCTGCTCATGCCCGGCGGCTCCGGCATCTGCCGGCTGGGATACTACGGCAACATCCAGCAGCAAATCCTTGATGAGATGGGATTCAAGGTGGAGGTCAAGGCCATCGGAGTCTCGGACCGCAAGCTGTTCGGCGTGCTGGCGCTGATAAGAAGCCTGCCGAACAAGCCCTCCTGGTCTGCCATACTATCATCCTACCGCTTCGGCATGGCCAAGCAAAACTCCCTGGACAGGATAGAGATGCAGGTGCAGAAGGTACGGCCGGTAGAGCAGACGAAGGGAACCGCCAACAGGATATATGATAAGGCCATCAAAGCCGTTGACGCCGCTGACGATTATGATGCGCTTAAGAGCGCAGAGGCGGAGCACGCCGTCCAGCTTAACCAGGTGCCGAGAAATGGACGCAAACCGCTGCTGGTCGGCATAACGGGAGAGTTCTATGTGCTGCTTGAACCATTTTCCAACCTGGATGTAGAGGACGAACTGGGTAAGCTGGGGGTTGAGGTGAGAAGAACCACCTTTATTTCCAAGTGGACCAGATTCAGCCTGTTTCTTAACGCAATGGGGCTGAACGAGAAGCAGAGGATTCACCGCGCAGCGATGCCCTACCTGAAACGGGACATCGGCGGTGACGGCTGGGAATCGGTGGGGGAAAAGGTGCTCCATTCAAGGGAGTACGACGGCATAGTGCACCTTGCGCCGTTTACCTGCATGCCGGAAATAGTGGCGCAGAATATCATGCCTTCGACTAAAGAGAAAATCCCGGTGCTGACTCTTCTGTGCGACGAGCAAATGGGCAAACCGGGGATGCTGACCCGCCTGGAGGCCTTCGTCGACCTGCTGGAGCGCAGGCGGAAGATACCAAGTAGCCAGTAGCCAGAAAATCTAGTGTAGTGCCTCAAAGATTACTTTACAATCATCACACTCGTGTTGTCATTCCAGCGAAGGCTGGAATCCAGTATCCCCAACCACCTGGATTCCGTATCAGGTACGGAGTAACTGACGTTGTTAGGGTGTTATTGTTACACTACACTAGTTTCTGGTGTTTGGGATTTGGTTATTGGAATTTGTTTGGTTATTGTATCTTGGTTATTGGTAATTTACGTTGGCAGGGCGAATTGCTTCAAAATCGTACTATACCATAAAATGACTGCTCTAAAAACTTGATTCGGATAAGAGTGATATTGGAGGTCTTATGCGGGCTATCGTAAGTGTCTGGGACAAAACAGGTGTAACCGATTTCGCCAGGGGACTGGTGCGGCTGGGCTACGAGGTAGTCAGCACCGGCGGCACCAAGAAAGCGCTGGCCGAAGCGGGCGTGCCGGTGAAAAGCATTTCGGATATTACCGGCTTTCCTGAGATTCTGGATGGCAGGGTGAAGACCCTGCACCCGTCTGTGCATGGCGGCATCCTTGCACGACGCGACCTTCCCGACCACATGTCCCAACTGGCTAAAAACAAAATCGAGACCATCGACCTGGTAGCGGTGAACCTCTATCCTTTTGTCCAGACTGTTTCGAAAGAGGGCGTCACATTAGAGGATGCGCTGGAGAACATCGATATCGGCGGGCCGACGCTGATTCGCGCGTCAGCCAAGAATTTCCCCGGCGTGATTGTGGTGGTAGACCCGGCTGACTACGGAGCGGTGCTGGAGAAGCTGGCAAAGGGCGGGCTGGAGCTTGCCGACCGCAAACGGCTGGCGCAGAAGGCTTTTCAGCATGTGGCTACCTATGATACCGCCATTTCACAATATTTGCGACAGGGCGAGGAGGGTTTTCCTGTGGAGATGACCGTGGCCATGAAGAAGCGCTACAGCCTGCGCTACGGCGAGAACCCGCACCAGCAGGCTGCTTTCTACGCCGAGCAAGCGGTGGGGGCAAAAGGCGCGACGGGTATCACCTGGGCAGAGCAGCTCTGGGGGAAGGAGCTATCTTTTAACAACATCCTGGATGCCGACGCCGCCTGGGGGGTGGTCACCGATTTTGCGGCACCGACAGTGGCTATTATTAAACACACCAATCCCTGCGGCCTGGCCTGCCACGATGATATTGCCGAGGCGTACCGCCGGGCGCTCACCGGCGACCCTATAGCGGCGTTCGGGGGAATTGTGGCAACAAACCGGCCGGTCGATGCGTCTGCCGCAGGAGAGATTGTCAAGACCTTCTACGAGATTATCATCGCGCCAAAATATGAGGCAAAGGCGCTTGAGCTACTTAAGAAGAGGAAAGACCTGCGCATACTGCTCGCCGAGCTTCCTCCTGGATACGGCAAAGCTGAGCCGCCCTACATCGATTTCCGTAGAGTTAAAGGCGGGTTCCTGGTGCAGACCTCGGACACGCTGCCCGAAAGCAGTGTCGAGTTGAAGACCGTTACCAAACGCGCGCCAACCGGGTCTGAGGTAGAGGACCTGCTTTTCGCCTGGCGGGTGGTGAAGCATGTAAAGTCCAATGCCATTGTCCTGGCCAAGGGAAAAACATTGCTGGGGATGGGAGCGGGACAGCCCAGCCGCATTGTCAGCGCTCAGATAGCGGTGGAGAGGGCGGGAGATAAGGTATCCGGAAGCGTGCTGGCCTCCGACGCCATGTTCCCCTTCCCGGACGTGGTGGAACTGGCTGCCAAGGGCAAGGTGACAGCCATTATCCAACCCGGCGGCTCGATACGGGACGAAGACTCCATCAAGGCGGCGGATGAGCGCGGCATAGCCATGGTATTCACCAGGGTAAGGCATTTCAGGCATTAATGCTTAGTTGTAATACCAACGTTATGGCAGTCTCCTCTCCCCAGTGTGGGAGAGGATTAAAGCCTGCCCCGTGCTTGATACGGGGGTGAGGGGTTGTAAATAACGTCTTTTCACCCTCACCCAGCGCATCGCTTCTCTTAAACAATAAAAAGGTGGGTTTCGCCTCGATTCCATCTCGCCTGCACCCACCCTAAGAGACTATACGAAGATTAGCAAGGGTGTAATATGAAATTTTTGAATAAAGTTATAAAAAAAATCGGTAGAGAGTTGGATATTATTCCGGATGAGTATTGGGA
>JACPPQ010000153.1 GCA_016190925.1 Chloroflexota bacterium
ACACCACCTTTATACCACCTCCTCAGCTAACCAGGCAAGCATCGTTGCTTCGCCTGACGGCGAACCCGCTTTCCTCCCCCCAGCAAGCTGGGGGGTATCCAGCGGGATTTTCTATGACAGTAAAGGCAATTCCGCACTGCAGGGCATTGACCCCTGTATCAAGCGCAATCTCGGCAGTAGTCACATGGATACCGACTTCCGTCGGTATGGTAAAAGGTTATTTTCATAAGAAAAAAAGAGGTCAAAGTCATGAGGTTCCTGGTCGTTATGAAGAATAAATACCCGGCGCCGCCGGAGATGGCGGTAGGCATAATGGAGGGAGCGCTTGCCTGGGGGAAAAGACACTCGGCCAGCAAGAAAATGTAACAACTCTGGGGATTCGCCGGACTACAGGCAGGAGGAGGAGTGCTGAACGTAAATTCAGCGGAAGAGCTGAACCAAATCCTTGCCGAATGCCCGTTCGGGCCGTTTTCAGAGACGGAGATATACCCTCTTGTTGATTTTGAGAAGGGGATAACCCAGAACAAGGAAGCCGCACTGGCAATGCTCAGGAAGTAGTTGCGCTCCCTCTGCTATTTAACCCAAGAGACCTTTTGCCTTGAGAAGCTCAGCAGTGAGGATAGAGCCGCCCGCAGCTCCCCTCACTGTGTTATGGTGCAGGCCGATGAAGCGGTAGTCGAAGACGTTGCACTTTCTCAGCCTGCCCACGGTTACCGCCATGCCGTTCCCGGTATCCCTGTCCTTCTGAGGTTGGGGACGATTATCCTCCTCCCGATAGATAATCGGAGGGATTGGTGCGAACGGCAGCTTTAGCTCCTGGGGAAGCGCGGTAAAGTTCTTCCAGATGCCGATGACCTCGCTCATTTCAGGCTTCTTACCGGCAAACTGGATGCTGCAACAGGCGGTATGCCCATCGGTAACGGGAACCCGGTTGCAGTGCGCTGAAATCCTGATGCTTTCATCGGGCACAAACTTGCCGTTCTTGAGTTTACCCAGAATCTTTCTAGGCTCGATTTCGGATTTCTCTTCTTCACCGCCGATATAAGGGAGTGTATTATCGACCAGATCGATGGCCGAAGGGCCGGGGTAGCCCGCTCCGGACAGCGCCTGAAGCGTGGCAACTACCATTTTCTCAATGGGATAGCCGGCCTTGATAAGGGCATAGATGGGCAGCATGTAGCTCTGGATGCTGCAATTGGGCTTGACCACGATGAACCCCTTGCTCCAGCCGCGCTTTTTCTGTTGTTCCGGTATGACATCCAGGTGCTCCGGGTTTATTTCAGGAATGAGCACCGGCACGTCTTCCGAGCCTCTATGAGCGGAGTTGTTCGAGACCACGGCGAAACCATTGCTCGCGTATTCGGCTTCGAGGGAAAGGATTGCCTGCTTGTCCATCTCCACCGCCGAGAAGACAAGGCTGCATTTCCCGGCAGCTTTTGCCACATTGCCGGCATCCTCGACCACGATGTTCCTGAACTTCTCAGGTATTGCCTCACGCATGTGCCAGCGACCAGCCACAGCATCGCTGTACTTCTTGCCCGCCGATGATGGAGAGGCCGCAAGATAAGCAACTTCAAACCAGGGATGATTGCTCAGGAGCCTCAAATAATGCTGGCCTATCATCCCCGTAGCGCCGATGACGCCGACCTTAAGTTTCTTTTCCATGTTTACCCCACCAAATAGAAAGTGTCTAAGTTCACGCTATACAAAAGTGAAAACTTTACCTATTCCCCATCCTTTTCTCCACTGCCCGCGCGTGCGCCTCAAGGCCCTCCGCCCTGGCGATGACCGTTGCCGCTTTTCCCAGTGTTTTGAGGCTGGTATGGTCGATATTAATAACACTGGTGAGCTTGACGAAGTCCAGCACATTGAGCGGCGAGCCGAATCTAGCCGTTCCGCCTGTAGGGAGCGCATGGCTCGGCCCTGCCACGTAGTCGCCCATCGCCACGGTCGAGTTTTCCCCGGTGAAGATGCACCCGGCGTTACGGATTTTGTCGACATATGATTCAGCTTCGTCTACCATGAGGTAGAGGTGCTCCGGCGCGTAGATATTTGCCAGCTCTATGGCTTCGTCAACATTGTTGACAACCACAATCAGCCCTCTGCTAACAAGAGACTGCCCGGCGATGGCCTCGCGTTCCAGCGACTTTAGCTGCGCTTCCACGGCATGTTTTACTTCATCCGCCAGTCCCGCCGACGTGGTGACCAGGATAGCAGAGGCAAGCGGGTCGTGCTCAGCCTGAGCCAGCATGTCGGCAGCGCAATATTCAGGACTAGCCGTTTCATCCGCAATAATCAGAATTTCGCTCGGCCCCTGAAGGCCGTCAATATCTACCGCGCCGAAAACAAGCTTCTTAGCCATGACCACGAAGATGTTGCCCGGGCCGCAAATCTTGTCCACCTTCGGAAGGGATTCAGTGCCGAATGCCAGCGCTGCGATTGCCTGTGCCCCGCCGACAGAGAAAACGCGGTCTACTCCCGCGATGTGCGCGGCTGCCAACGTGGGCGCGGAGACTTCACCATTGGCTCCGGGAGGCGTAGCCAGAACAATTTCTTCTACTCCGGCGACGCGGGCAGGGATGGCCGTCATAAGCACCGTCGAGGGATAAAAGGCCGTGCCGCCGGGGACATATAAGCCAACTCGCTGGAGCGGGCGCATCAACTGTCTCAGACCGTCCGTTTCTACTTCGCTCCAAATTTCGCGCTTTTGCGCCTCGTGGAAGGAGCGTATGCGGTCGGCGGCCAGCGTAAGCGCAGAAAGAAGCTCCTTGTCCACCTTTCTGGAAGCTGCGGCGAGTTGTTTCTTATCTATTTCAAGCGCACCCAGGCTAACCCCGTCAATCTTCAAAGTATAATCCAGAAGAGCAGCATCACCACGCTTCCGCACATCCGCCACAATCTGCCTGACCGCCTTCTCAACGCTGACTCCTGCGCCGAACATATCCTCCACCCTCTGCTTTAGAGCCGGCGACGCCGACTCGAAGTCAGCGAGGGGCTGCCTCGATAAAGCCTTTTTCGCTGGCTGAAAACCCTCGATTATTCTCAACTCAGGCGCCCTCCGGTTTCTGAGACATCCGCTCTACCGCTCCTTTGAGGGTTTCCACGATAGACCTAATCGTTTGCTGCTTACGAGAGCCTGGTTTACCATTAGTGCTGCCGAGCAAGCAAGCGGTGGAGACAAAAAGCTCATCGATAATCTTGAGATTGTGTCGCGCTATGGTGCTGCCGGTTTCCGTGTTCTCTATCAGCAGGTCGGCATCTTCTGGCAGGAATGCCTCGGTAGCTCCCCAGGTAGGAATCACACGGTACGGCCCCAGATGGTTCTCCCTGGCATATCTGTCAGCGATATTGATGTACTCCGAAGCGACTCGAAGCGGCGCTGAACGTCCCTCAACAAGTTGCCTCAACCCGAGGGTATCGTTTGCGGGCAGTTCCTTGCTGATAACGGCAACGAGCCTGACTCTGCCAAATTTAAGGTCAAGCAGGTCAACGATAGGACTCGATGGGAACTGGTAAAGCTGCTCGCGCACCCAGTCCTTGCCGGTAATAGCGAGGTCGAAGTTGCCGTTGGCAACCTGCATGGGCATGTCCTGCGGCCGGATGACCTTCACCACCACGCCCTCGATACCGATGCACGGTCGCCGGTTGCCGGTCTTCGACGGGTAGTCTTCAATCCGGATGCCAGCTTCGCTCAAAAGTTTGACAGCATGCACTTGCTGATGACCGTCCGGCAAGGCAAGTCGCACGGTGTCATCATCATTCCATCCCGAATAGCGCTGGCCGGGAGTTTGCGCTGAGCTTGTGGTCGCACGAGGCTTCTTTGCAGGGAGCGCGCCGACACCGATGGTAGACAGCACTTCGCTGAGGTCCTTCGTTTCCCAGCTAGTTTTGTTAGCGACCAGGAAAGCGCTGGAAGAAAGCACTGTTTTTGTCGGGACCAGCCCGTAAGCGAATGGTTCAACCGTTGCCTCCGAAAGAAGCGCCAAATCGGCGCTCTCCGGTGGATAGACCTCTGCCCCTCCCCAAAGAGGATAGACCTTGAAATGCCTGAGACGGAGGTGCGCCGCAAAGGACTCCGCCAGGTTGGGATACTCGCTGGCAATACGTACCACATCCAAATTCGAACGCATCTCATCCAATGTGGTTGCTTCCAGGCTGGCAGCCGCATACAGGTCAGACGCTCCGTAGCCCAGGTCTTTCACCTTAACCAGGGCGCTGCTGGGGTATCTCACCAGGAGCTCTTCTATCCAATCCAGCCCGCAGATTCCCAGGTCATAGTTCCCAACGGCTACCTGGATAGGGATATCTTTTTCGTGGAACAGCTTTAATAGCATGCCAGGAAAGCGGCGCGACTCGAAGCGGTAAAAGCGTGCGCCTTCTTCATAGCCGCACAGCTCCCAGCCTGCTTTTTCGAGCAATGCCGCCGTATCTCTTAACAAACGCCCTTTGGGAAGGGCTATTTTGATTGACATTATTTTTCTCGTATGACTATTTATTAATCTTTAACTTTGAGTGGAAAGATATACAATCAATGCAGATAAATTTTCTTTCAGAAGGGACTCCGTCTTTTCTTCTCCTCATACTGAGGTTACCGACTTTGCGTTTTCGTATATCAACCGCTCTATTCTCAAACATGAATCCCTTCTTGTCCTTTATAGCTTTCTCAAGGTTGCTAGCCAAATTCGACCATATTTTCCTTTTATCACCAATGGCAAAGAAGTAACCACATAATTGACATTTTCCCAGAGCGAGATTCTCTAATAAAGCAAGATTTAGTTTTTCAATCGGTTTGTAATAAGGACTCGATAGGACTTCTTTGCATTCCCGATTTTGAATTTGGATCAAACCGATTCCAAGATGTCCCGCTATGTAAATTTCGTCAGGGTTAAATTGATCATCTCTTAAGTCAGCTAAATAAATCCTGTTAGCGTAAACTTTATTTGCTAGAGCCTGCCCGCTCGCTTTTGCAAACGGCTCAGTCCCTCGCTTTACCTCAACAGCTATTGTTTCTACTTCACCTGATAAGTCTCCGCCAACATCTGTTATACCAATGACATCGATTATACTGTACTTTTTCAATCCTTTATTTTTTGCGGTCTTGAAACAAAGACGATTTTCCTTTAGCCACGTTTCAACATAAGGATATAGGTCACTTTCTTTGTCTACCATCTTTTGGTGACCTCCTTGTCTGAGCGACATAACCAGCACTCTAGTGACCAAGCAATGCCAGAACTTCGTCCGCGTTATTAGCTTCAGTCTTCTTACGTTTTGTGCGGTCGGTCAGAACGAACCGCGGTGCCTTGCCCCTGACGTCCAGCGTCCACCGGAAATCGGCAGGCCTCTGAGCACCCAGGGAAAACTCGGCAATATAGCCAGAGCTGCGAAGCAGCCTTGCCATGTTAAAACTTTCGCTCACACTAGCACGGTCATGGGAATCAATGCTCAGCAGAATCCTGTGTGCGCGAGACCCAGCCGGATGCCCCGCCTCAATCAGGTCCATCAGGCGGTCGACATAGAGGGCAAATCCGGAAGCGGGGGTGTCTTTGCCACCCATGAGCGGAATGAGGGCGTCATATCTACCACCACCCCCCACCTCGTCATCCCCTGCGAATAGCTGAAAGGTGACGCCGGTATAATATTCGAAGCCGCTTGCCGCAGTTATGTCAATCTGGTAGCGGCATTCCAGGGTATCGAGCAAGTCCACTATAGCGATGAAGTCATTAAGCTCAGGTTCAAGCTCAGGAAGCTCGCGGACCAGCAGGACTTTGAGATTCTTAACAAACCCTGACGATTGCCCCTTGAGGTCTAACAACAGTGGTAAGGCCTTTTCAAGCTCAGGAGACCTTGCCGCCAGTTTCGTCAATGCATCTCCGTTCCCTTCGAGAATTTGCTCGAAAAGCCTGTCCTGCTCGGCAGGCGTTATGTCAAGCTTTTTGAGCAAGCCCCTTATCAGGCCGATATGCGACAGCTTCAGTTTGACATCCTTGATTTCAAGTTTGCCGAGGACCTCGCAGGCCAGCATTATCAGCTCTACATCAGCCAGCGGGGAGCCTGCCCCGATAAGCTCCGCGCCGCATTGCCACTTTTCTCTCTTTTCCCTGCCGGTCTCCTCGAACATGAAGATATTGGTGACATAGAAGAACTTGGCAAGCACCTTTTCCTCCATGCTGCCGATATAAAGCCGGGCGGCAGGGATGGTGCCATCCGGCCTGAGCACGACCCTTTCCCCGCTCCAGCCGTCCCAGTCCAGGAACGAATAGACCTTATTCAATCTTGCCGGTGTCAGCGTGCCGGTAGATGTAAACAGGTGGAGATACTCAAGTGTCGGCGTCCTTATCTCCTTATAACCCCACTTTAGACAAGAGTCCCTGTACGCTTCCTCGATAGCGCGAAACTTCGTCATGTCATCAGGGCCCAGGTCCCAGCAACCTTTGCACCTTTGTTCTGTCATGTTCAACCTTCCCGCAAACAGTGCCTAAATTCTACACTAACATTGACTTCCTATTCAACCGAGCCAATGCGGCCAACCCCGCAAACCAGACAAAATCTGTTACTCTATAAACCGAACCAAATACCTGTTACTTATCGACTACTGTCTACTTACTCCAGCGACTCATCAGTCCAACTTCAGTAAGGATTCACCCCACAAATACGTAAGACTACGTATATACTCGGAAAAAGTAATATCCGAAAATTTATATATAAGGAGAGACAGAGGTCTCCTGAGTCGACATTTTGAAGCACGCCGTAAGTAATAATGCAGTACCAAGCGTATCTTCAGTTGAGGGATTTGAAATGAGTGCCAGGGTTGAGGAGCAAGTTCAAGCCATCCCGAAGGTAATAGCGCTAGAGCAGAGCAGTTCCATGCGGGTGGCTGCTCCATATAACGAGTGGTTGAAGCTGGCGCTCGTCGTCCTCGGTTTTGTGTGCTTTAGTTTCGGACTAATTTTCCTGTTTGAGAGGTCTGTAGCCACTCTCCATCTCCCGATATACCGCTTCAGCTGGCTGGCTTACCTTACCATATTCCTCGTGTTCCTGATAAGCAACCTCACCGTCATTGCTCCCGTCCCGGTCTCGCTATCGGCAATGATGGCAGCATCTCTCCAGTGGAACCCGGCGCTGATAGTGTTATTTGCCAGCGTAGGAGCTACCCTCGGCGAACTCAGTGGCTACTTTGCCGGCCGTCTGGGACGCAAAATAGCCTTTTCGGGCGCGCTCATGAGCTGTACTAACAGGTTCCTTTGTACCGACCAAATTGAGAAATGGGTCCACCGTTACGGGATGTGGGCAATCTTTTTACTTGCCGTTCAACCCGTCTTACCCTTCGATATAGCCGGAATTGTCGCCGGAACAGCCAGAATGCCGATGCGCATGTTCCTTCCTGCCTTGTGGGCTGGAAGAGTCATCAAATACCTCATTATTGCCTACGCCGCTGCCGGAATGGGGAGCGCTATCCCCCTGTTATTTCCTGGTCTCTAGCCCGCACCCTGATGTCAGACCATGTGTTCCAGCAAACCATCACCTTCCTGCTTGACCCAGCAAAGGCAACACCGGCGAAACTCATCAAGCAAGTAAGCATATCAAAAATGGTGGGACAAGTGCATCCTGTTTGAGCTAAAGCTCCATCGAAGGCAAGCGGGCAAGCCTGCGAAGGCAGACACCATGAGCGCTGCCAAACGACCTGATAATTCCGAGTTTTATTTGAAGCCCGACTTATACTATAATCATGTGATACAATGGTATGATGCTGAGGGTGGAAATGCCAAAACTCATACGAATTTTTCTTTTTTTAGGTCTGATAATAATCGGCCTTGTGTCCCTTAACGTCAAAGCAGCCAGCCCCGGCATTACTGTAATTACCATCAAAGGAGCAATTACTCCCGTCCTAGTCGACTACATTACACGCGGTATCGACCAGGCAGAACGGGACAATGCCGTAGCCGCCATCATTCAGATGGATACCTCCGGCGGGCTGGACTCAGCCATGCGAGACATCGTGCAGAAGATAGTCAATGCCAGGGTGCCAGTGGTGGTATATGTATCTCCATCTGGGGCTAGAGCTGCCTCAGCGGGGGTGTTCATTACATTGTCCGCTCATGTTGCCGCCATGGCGCCCAATACTGCCATCGGCGCTGCCCATCCGGTGGCAATAGGCGAAGGGGGCGAGCAGGCAATGTCACAAGAAATGCAGGAGAAGGTGGTCAATGACGCCGTCGCCTATATCAAGAGCCTGGCTACCTCACATGGTCGCAATGCCGATTGGGCAGAAAAGGCGGTGAAGGAAAGCGTCTCTATCACTGAAAGGGAAGCCCTCGATATGAAGGTGATAGAGATGATTGCTCCCAACCTCCCTGCCCTGATTTCACAGCTTGATGGAAGACAGGTGACCATGTTGGATGGTAAAGTAGTAACGTTACACACGCGGGGTGTGGCAATCAACCGTGTCGACATGAGCACAGTGGAGAATTTCCTCTTCTCCATTACCGACCCAAATATAGCCTACATATTGCTCAGCATCGGGATGCTTGGTATAATAGCTGAAATCTTTAGTCCGGGACTTATCTTTCCCGGTGTGATTGGCGGCATTTGCCTTTTGCTTGCGGTCTACGCACTGGGGATGCTATCGGTGAACATTACCGGCGTTTTGCTGATAGTGCTGGCCTTTGGTCTTTTTGTTGCCGAAATCTTTACACCGGGCTTCGGGTTACTGGCCGGAGGGGGCCTGGTGTCACTAATTATCGGCTCCTTAATACTTTTCAAGGGAGGAGCGCCGTCTATGAGAGTCGACCCCGGGCTGATTGCTCTGGTTTCCATCCTCATCGTTGGGTTTTTCGCCTTTGTTATACAGCGAGTAGTCAAGGCACACCGACAGCAGGCCAGCACGGGTAGAGAAGGGTTGGTAGGACGGACTGCTGTGGTCAAGGAAGCCCTTGACCCGGAGGGCATGGTCTTCCTCGAGGGCGAACGCTGGACAGCAATAGCTGAACACGGACATTTCGAACCCGGGGAGGAGGTGACTGTCACAAAAGTCGAAGGCTTGAAACTTTATGTAACCGCAAAAAACTCGAAGGAGGTGTCTAAATGAACCCAGTTACCATCGGTATCATTATCCTGGTCATCATCATAATCCTCAGTATGGCAATCAAGATTGTTGCCGAGTACGAGCGGGGTGTCATCTTTCGCCTGGGAAGGCTGGTTGGGGCGAGAGGCCCGGGACTGTTTGTCATCATCCCCTTCGCCGATAGAATGGTGAAGGTGGACCTGCGCGTGATAACCATGGATGTTCCGCCGCAGGATGTCATAACCAAGGACAATGTCACCGTCAGGGTGAATGCTGTAATTTACTTCAGGATAGTCGACCCTGAAGCTTCCGTGGTCAAGGTATTGGACTTTATCAGGGCGACTTCACAGATAGCACAGACCACCTTGAGAAACGTCCTGGGACAATCAGAGCTCGATGAGTTGCTGGCCTCGCGGGAGAAATTGAATGAAAGACTGCAAAAGATAATCGATGAACATACCGACCCGTGGGGCATCAAGGTCAGCACCGTGGAAATTAAAGACGTCGAACTTCCGGAGACCATGAGGCGCTCCATGGCGGCGCAAGCTGAGGCAGAGCGGGAGAGAAGAGCCAAAATCATACATGCAGACGGAGAGTTCCAGGCATCGGCTCGACTTGCTGAAGCAGGAGCCATTATCTCCAAAGAGCCTACAACGTTACAGTTGCGCTACCTGCAAACGTTGACCGAGATAGCCTCCGAGAGGAACAGCACTATCATCTTCCCCTTGCCCATAGACCTTATCCAGATGTTCATGAAAAAGGCCGAGCAACAGCCACCGGCCGTAGCTCCGGCTCAAAAGCCAGAAGCCAAGAAATAGCTTAATCTTAAAAAGCTATCCGGAGCCTGTCCTCAAAAAGACAGGCTCCGGACACGTTTGGTTACCGTCTCGTAACGTGATTTCTCCTTAAATAACCTCTTCCAACCACCGCGAAACGCCAGAAACCCCTATTCAATCGGAGACGACGGGACTGACAAATGGTCCTCATTTTACACCAGTGTTACCTGCACTGCTCTGCCAGCGCGCTTGTCCATCGTGCTTCCGAGACAAAATAGACCCGCTAAAACTTGCAAACCAGGACAGGAAATATTATAGTTTTCATGGGGTGATTTCTTAGATTATTTTCCTCCACAAATGGTCAAGAAGTGCAAATGGAGGGCACAAGAGTTTTTGGGTTCTGGCGGATAGTGGGGCGGTGAAACACCCTGAATCCCTCATCGAAGCACATAACGTCCTTTGAATTATTTCACTGAATCTCTTCTAAGTTGGAAGCTATCCGCAAGAATGAAAATGGTCACCCGATGGAATTCTAATCCAGGCCTAAGCATTTTCTAACTCTTGATTAATATACGCACGTTACAATTATACTCAGGAAGGATTATGTCCAAACCAATTTCTGTATTTAAGGAAGGTATCCATCAAATGAGACCGAGCATGAAAAAACACGTATTGTACTTATTCTGCGCCTTATCCCTGATGCTTGTTGCCGGATTGCCGGCATCGGCAGCGCTGGGTGCAACAAGTGAGCTTAGCATCAAACGGATGCACATTTCCGTGCAACCGGAACACGATGACCCCCGCATCCTGGTCACGTATGAAGGAGATATGGCTGATAGCCCAGCCATGCCCCAGGAGGTAAAATTCCCGGCTCCTAACGGCTCAGAGATAGGCCAGGTCTGCGCCTTGAAGCAGCCCGGCAACGAACACCTGTGCCAGCTTTACCAGACATCAAGTGACGAAGGCGCTCTGAGCATAAATTATACACTGCCATTACCCAATTTCTACCTGGAATACTATTACGACGGCATTAAGGGACAGCCAGACAAGACATTCAGCTACGAATTCAAGGCTCCGTATCCCATCGCCAACCTGAGCCTGGAAGTCCAGCAGCCACTGAGGTCGTCCAGCTTTAATCTGACTCCCTCCAATGCTTCAGTATCCTCTGGGAGCCAGGGTTTCAAGTATTACGTCTATAGCTTCAAGGACGTGGCGAAGGGACAGGTCATCAGCGTCAACGGGTCATACACCAAATCGGATTCCAAGCCATCCGTAGCCAAACAGAGCGCAAGCGGCGCGAGCGGAGGCGCAAACAGCGCCCTTCCTATCATATTTACTGTCATCGTGTTGATGATGGTGGGAATTATCGCCTGGCTGGTACTTGCCCAGAAGCGTCGCCCGGCAAGGGCGCATGCGGCGGCTTCCAGAAGCCATTCCAGGCCTATGCCGCGCCAGAAATCCCATCCGGTTCAGCCACAGGTACTGCACTCAAAACGCGAGGCTATCCAGGAGGTAGCACCTCAGAAGCGCAAGGGACAGCAGCAAACGGCACATCCAGGGACTGAGATTCAGAAGGCAGCTTTCTGCACGAGCTGCGGAACAAAGCTGGGTGAGGGACACAAGTTCTGCCCCGGCTGCGGAACACGGATAGGGGGAGGCTCCTAGCCGTTTTCAAAGCTAGGACATTTGGTAAATGGCAACACAAACGAAGGATATTCCCCGGCGAAAACCGCGCCGCAGGCGTCGGCTGATGCTGTCAATCCAGCTTCTGCTGGTGGCAGGCTTTGTACTCGGTCTCTGGTTCAGCTTCAAAGGGGAGGTGCTCGACCAGCGCCCCGCACCGGCGCGACTCGGCGACCTCAAGCTGGTCCATGAGGTCAAAGGGGACGAAGCCCTTTCTGAAGTAAATAAGCTGCATGGCACCGAGATTAAGCTGGTCTCAGCAGCTATAGAGCATTACGCCAATGACAACGAAAGCAGTCGCGCGATAGTTTACGTAGGCACGGCCGGAAACACAGGCGCGGCGCAACAGCTTACCGCGATGATGACAGACGCCATCAAGAAGGGAAGAACGCCTTTCAGCAATGTCAGGCGTGCCGCTCTTCCAGAACATGAGGTCTTCCAGGTGGACGGGCCCGGCGGAATGCACTTCTACTACAGCTCGATGCAAGTCCCTGGAAGCGTGGTCTGGATAACAGTAGAAGCTAAGAATGCCCTTTCTATCCTGGAAGAGGCAATGGACACCTTTTGAGAGCAGGAGGTGGTTGGACAGGATGCACACTGCTCTCAATAATGAATAAAGAGGCGCAACCTTATGATTGAAATCGGCAAGATAGCCATTGTCACCGGCCTTATCTTCGCTGCCTTTACTGCGGTAGTGAACATAATGGCGGCACGCAGCAACACAACCGCACTGCACAGGACCGCGCGAAGAGGCGTCCTGGCAGTAGCGGGACTAACTACTATTGCCTCGATAGCCCTTTTCTACGCCATATTGAGCCACAAATTCCAGGTGGCATACGTCTACCAGTATTCTGCCATGGACCTGAGCACGGCCTATCTGATATCCGTTTTCTGGGCCGGCAACGAGGGGTCGCTGCTTTTCTGGGCATGGCTGCTGTCAATCTTTGCCGTGATAGTAATATACCAGACGCGCAATCGCAACAAGGAGATAGCGCCATACGCCCTATGCGTTATGATGGTGGTGCAGACATTCTTCATGCTGCTGCTGGCCTTCGTCTCCGACCCCTTCCGCCTGCTTCCAGTTGTGCCCCCGGACGGCAACGGGTTGAACCCATTGCTGGAAAACCCGGGAATGTTCACGCACCCAACCACGCTGTTCCTGGGCTACGTAGGAATCACTGTACCATTTGCCTTCGCCATGGCCGCACTCATCACCGGCAAACTGAACGACCAGTGGATAAGGAGCACCAGGAGATGGACGCTTTTTGCCTGGCTTTTCCTCAGCCTTGGTAACCTGTTTGGAGCACAGTGGGCTTATGTAGAGCTGGGGTGGGGCGGATACTGGGCATGGGACCCTGTGGAAAGCGCTTCTTTCATGCCCTGGCTGGTAGCAACCGGCTATTTGCATTCCGTTATGATACAGCAGCGGCGCGGCATGCTCAAGGTATGGAACATAGTCCTCATTCTAATCACATTTATCCTGGTCATATTCGGCACGTTCCTCACACGCAGCGGCGTGCTTGCATCCGTCCATTCCTTCGGCCAGTCCAATCTGGGACCATTCTTCCTTGGCTTTATGGGAATAACACTGGTCTATGGTATAGGGATGCTGGTCTACCGTCTGCCAGAACTGAAGAGCGAGAATGAACTGGACTCGCTCGTCTCCAGGGAAAGCAGCTTCCTTCTGAACAACCTGTTCCTCGTGGGAGCGGCCTTCGCTGTCTTCCTGGGCACGGTGTTTCCGGTGATATCGGAGGCGGTGCGTGGGGTCAAAATCACCGTCGGGCCGCCATTCTTCAATAGCGTGACCGGCCCAATCTTTCTGGGATTGATTGCGCTGATGGGCGTATGTCCGCTTATCGGGTGGAGGCGCGCATCAAAAGATAACCTGATTCGCAATTTCATGTACCCGCTAGTGCTAACCCTCATCATTACTCTGGCACTGTTTGCAGCCGGTCAAAGGGAAGGCTACGTGCTCCTGGCATGGGCGCTGTGCTCTTTTGTCATCTCCAGCATATTGCTTGAGGTCTTCCGCGGTGTCAGGACACGACACCGCACCAGGATACAGGGCTATGTTCCAGCTTTTGTGCACCTGGTCTGGAGCAACAAGCCACGCTACGGGGGATACATCGTACACATCGGCATTATACTTATGGCCATCGCCATAGTCGCCTCCAATGCCTACAAGGCAGAGGCTACGGCTACACTGGCCCCGGGACAATCGATGAACATCAGGAACTACACCCTTACCTATGATAACCTGAGCAACTATCCGGTAGGCACCAGCCGCAACATAGTCGTTGCTACTATGACTATTACCAATAGCGGGGAGGAACTGGGAATTCTCACTCCGGCCAAGACCTTCAGCATACACTCGGAGCAGCCGGTCTCGGAGGTCTCAATCCGTACCACACTGAAAGAAGACCTTTACGCTATCCTCAGCGGATGGGATAAGGATGGGGCTTCTTTCAAAGTCTTTATCAATCCCATGGTTGCCTGGCTATGGATTGGCGGAGCCGTCCTGATATTTGGAACCATAATCGCCATGTGGCCGGATGCCCGGGAGAAGAGGAGAGAGTTGCTCGGCAGCGGCCTGAGCGATAAGAGCGTGGAGGAGGAAGAAAATGATGAGGCGTAGCATTGTAGCCCTGTCTTTTGCCCTGTTTTTAGCATTTTCCGCAGGTATGCCGGTCTTAGCGGACCTGACCAGTAAAGATGTAACCACGGAGCTTATCTGCCAGTGTGGCTGCACCATGGTGGTGGACACCTGCGATTGCGGCACCGCGGCTGATATGACAGCCCTGGTTACGCAAAAGATAAGCGAAGGACAGTCGAAGGAACAAATCTTGGGCTATTTTGTATCCCAGTATGGAGAGAAGGTCCTGGCCGCCCCCACCAAGAAGGGGTTCAACCTCACGGTATGGATTGTGCCTTTCGTGGCTATAGCCACGGGAGGGGTGGCAATCTATTTCATCCTGCGCAGATGGGTCTGGAAGGGAAAGGCCGCTCCGGAACCGGTCGAAGCTGAACAGCCCGAGCCTGAAGAAAGCACGGATGAGTACCGGAGGCGCTTCAGGGAAGAGTTCGACCGCTTCAGCAGGGAGGAGGAGAAATGAGCACCGCAATCGGCATCATCATCGTGGTGGTAGCCTTTGCCTTCGTTTTCTGGCCAATGTTCAGGACATCAGCCGATGGCGAGATGCAGGCAGAACCCACAGAGGATACCAGGCTCGGCGAACTCCGCCAAGAGAGAGAAAGGCTATTTGCAACCATAAGCGAGCTAGACTCAGACTACGAAATGGGCAACCTCTCGCAAAAAGACCATAATGAGCTGAGGCGAAGGTACGAGGAAAAAGCGGTGTCCGCCATCAAGCAGCTCGATGAGCTTGCAGAGGCAACAGATGGCGAGGAACCTGATTCAAATATCGGCGATGCGATAGAGCAAAAGGTCAAGAAACTGCGCTCATCCAGGACTTCTGCAGCTTCAACGGCCGCTGTTACCTGTGATGCCTGCGGCGGTGAGCTAAAACCGGGCAGCAAATTCTGCGCCCATTGCGGAACGGCCACCGCCCGCTTCTGCGCGAACTGCGGGGCTAAGAGGGCACCGAACGCCATCTTCTGTGGGCAATGCGGGACGCGCCTGGACGGGAAAAGAACGGAGTAGCAGTAACCACTCGTATCGCCATTACATTTTCAGCAAAAAAGAGAGGCAGGTCTTAAACCTAATACCTGCCCCCCCGCTTTTCATTAAACTATGAAGTCTTAAATTTCGCCGCTGAGGACTTTCTGCTTCAGGACTTCCCACTCTTTGGCGGTCAACACACAGAGGTTGCCCTTCTCCCCTATCTCCACACGCTCGCCATCCAGCTTCACCACCGGGCAATGTCCCTTGCCGCATAGCTCTACAATCTTCATTTTCTCACCTTTCCTGATTGCGTTCGGGTCAAAACCCTGTCGACCTCAGGGCAGAATGGACAAACTTCCGCCAGGCATTTATCCCTGAGTTAGCTCCTGCGCCGCACTACGCCTGGTCATGTTATAGACAATAGTTCCCAGAGCGGCAAAGAACACGGCGAGGGCTACTACCTGGGCCTGCTGCAGTCCCCCTACGGTGATGGTTTCCTGGCGGACAAAGGTGAGCAGGAAACGGCCCATCGAGTAGAAGGCAACATAGGCCAGGAAAAGCAGGCCTTCTTTCTTAAAATATGGTTCGAGCTTCAGAATCGCCAGGAGCGCTAACCCGTTCCAGAGCATTTCATATACGGGGTATGGGTGTGTGGGCACGCCCACCAGGTTGGCGGGAATCATCGCGCCGGGATTAACATAGATAAAGCCCCAGGGCAGGCTGGTAACGCCGCCATAGGCATCTCCATTGACGATGCACCCTATCCGGCCTATCATCTGCGCGACGAGTAATCCGGGAGCAAGCACATCACCTATGCGTTTCAGCGACAGATGCTTTCCTCTCGCATAGACCAGTGCGGCGACGGTGCCGCCCGCAAGCGCGCCCCAGATTGCCAGCCCCCCCTGTTGTAGCTGGAATATCATAGCCGGGTTAGTAGAGTAAACGTCCCAGCGGTCTATCACATGGAACAGCCGGGCGCCAATCATCCCGGCCAGCACTACCCAGATTGCCAGGGAGTAGATATCATCGAGGACAATCCCTCTGCTCTTAGCCCGCTGTCTGCCTATCACCACCGCCGCTACCACAGCCAGCATGATTGCCAAGCTGTACCAGCGCAGCTCAAACATTCCGAAATGAAAGATTACCGGATTAATATCGATAACAATTCCGTTCATTAAATCCTCCAACCTTCTTACGTTAAAGCTTCAGCAAAGGCAAGCCGGTTTGCGCATTTGCCAACGGCGTCCTGGTCAGACGCGGAAATAATGCGGGCACCGTTTGCCTGTAACTAATATAGCGCTCGCCGAAGAGTTTTACCATCTCCATCTCCTCCCTGCGCGCCAGCCGGAAATACATTATCATAAGGATAGGCCATATGACAAAGCTCACGACAGTCGGCCATTGTATGAACATGCCTGCGGTAATCAAGAAGAGACCGAAGTATTGAGGGTGCCGAGTCCTGGCGTAAAGCCCGGAAGTCACCATATCGCCGTGAGCTTTATAAATCTGCCTGAAGCCCCTGCCCATGAAAATCAGGCCGACAAAAACCATTATGGCTCCAAGCGCCATCAAGGCCATCGAGACAAAGGCCGACCCACCGAGAAAAACAGCCCACAGATTGCCGTTCAGGTGACTGAAGGGGTTGGCCGCAGGATACCTGCTCCCCAGCGCCGAAATCAGGAGGTAGATGCTCAGCGGAAAGCCATACATCTCGGTAAAAAGGGCTACGGTAAAAGCTGCAAAGGCGCCCATGGAGCGCCACTCCCACCGCTTCCGGGGTTTGAGAAAGCTCAAGGCGAAAAAGATGATGAAGGCGGCATTAATGGCCACCGCAGCCCACATTCCGTAGGCATAAGACTCGCTAAACACCGACTCCTCCATTGAAGGTTTCCTTAGTGGTTATGTGCCGAATATCATTAGTATATTGCCGTACTTGAATTACTCAGTGACAAGGCCGTCCGTTATCACCTGTTCCAAGTATTGCTTTCACATCGCCGACTTCATCAGGGCCAGAACCGTTCTCTCCCCGCTCAACAACCAGGCTAATTCCCCTTACCGACACTATATTCACCCATTCTCCTTGTTGCAACGTATCTTTGCAGTAAGCGCTCCATAGCTCGCCCCTGCCCTGAGAGCGGACCAGGTACCTGGCAAGGCGACTCGAATCCGGCCTGGATTCCACCCTGGCCCTGGTGCCTACCAGCCTCCGAAAATCGTCCACCGGGGGCTTCTTCATCGCTCTCATTATCACCCGGTAGAGAAAAGCCGATGTCAGCCATATAACAAAATTGACAGGTAGCGCCTGGCCTAGCGGCAAAAGCCAGAACAGCGGAAGCCCCACCAGAGGCGAAAGAAAAATCGCATGGCATGGAGCCATGACCAGGAAGAACACGAAGGATAGTATAAAGATTATCCAGAGGGACCAAAGGGCATAACTTTCAAAAACCCCGGTCAATTTTAGTTCTTCCTTCCGTACTAGTAGCGTGTAACACTTAATCTTTCGCTTGTCGCACAGGCAGGAACGCCTGTGCCACCAGATATACGGAACACCAAAACACCATTACGCTCAATATTGTAACTAAGTACTAACCGTGGCACAGTTGGCACAAAGAGCGGCGGCTGCCAAAACTGCGCGACTCGAAAACAGAGTCGGCACGGTATCTGCCCTCCACCAGCATGCTGGACCCCGGCTTGAAATCCCTGGGGACCTCTCCACTGTGCGCTACCTGTATGTTCCCCTGTTCGCCAGCGAGAGTAAATCTTAAGACCCTTTCTTTTTCATCCCATTTGATGGAGCCTGGTGAAACAGTGCCTTCCACTCTCAAGTATTTTCCGTTAAGCGCCTGCGACTGCGCCAGTACCTGGCCTACCGTGAGGAAATCGGTCTCCGAATGAGCGAATAGTATAAAACCTGCAACGCTAATGATTATGGCCAGCGCCACCGAGATGACCAGCTTTTTTCTTCTCTTTATCCACTTCATCGTATTATCTTACTCGCATTGGCTATCATGATGGCACAAAAAAACGGCGGCATCCGCCCCCGGCGGACCTGCGCATCTGCCCTGCACTAATCTGCCATCTTGATTGCAACATGGAATTAACTCACTCCTGCATCGCTTACTGAGGGGTAAGGAAAAAGGCAGCGACAAGGGCCACTGCGGATGAAATCAGCGCGCCTTTCTTGACCCGGCTTATGTCCCATCGCCGGGCGGCCAGACGCTGAGAAAGGCCGTGACGCTGAATGGTTTCCAGCATAATAATTATGCCCACTATATTGGATAAAACACCTGCAATAAGAAAGAACGTCTGGTAGCGCACCAGGAAAAGCGCCGCTCCGGAGAGACCCAGAAGTGGCAGCACATCGCTGAGATGGTGCGCACAGCAGGCCGCCATCGAGCCGGCAGAAACACCGCCGGAGGCAGCCAGCGAGCCGGTGGCGGCTGCCTGGCGTGCTCGAATACCATGCCTGATAAATGAGAAAAGCCCGGCCTGAACGCCGAACCCGCTTGCTAAGAGTGCCACCCAGTACCACATCCCTGCGGTCTGTTCCAGGGCATGCGACCATCCCTGTGCAAGGGCAATAAGACTTATATAAACCGCCACCAGCAAGATGGCGGCTCCTGTGCCGATAAGCCAATGCCTTTTCATAGCTGCCACTTCAGGACCCGCTCCTTGACCGCCACATCACGAATTACCATCTCCATGTATTTGGAATTTGCCAGACTTGATGAATCGGGGAGACGGAAGGTCAAGGTGCCACTGCGGTGGTGACCTCCTGCCTCGGCATTCCAGGAAGCGGGACGATATTCCTTGCCGGTTCCGTCCCGAAGAATAGCCAACTCCCCAAGATTAAACTTGTCCAGGTCCACCGAGTGGGTATCCATGGCCACTTCGAACACGAGCGTGCTGCCCTCTATCCTGACCAACTCCACCTCTATTGTCACGTTAGCCGCGGTGCTGGACTGGACACGTTCCTTAACAGGAACTCCAGAAGGAGAAGCGACAGACTGGAGAACCTGGGGCTTGCCCACTTCGCCAGAAGAGCATCCTGCAAGAAGTATGACCGTCATTAACAAAAATGTTGCTATTAGAGTTTTCGCGGATTTATTCATTTGTTTCCTATTTCTCCCCGTGAGCGAGTTCAAGCATGTTGACACCGCCGCCTCTCCAAATTTCAAGCGAAATATTGTCACCCGGCGGGCAAGCCATCATCAATCCCAGGAGAGACTCTCCATTCTCCAGCCTTTCGCCACTGTAGCCGATGATGACATCCCCGACCTTCAATCCGGCCCGCTCGGCAGGGCTGTTGGTAGCTACCTCAGTCACCAAGGCGCCCGCATCCACCTGCAGGTGATAATAGGCGGATACTCCAGGAGTTACCGGCAGATAAGTTACGCCCAGGCTGGTAGCCATAGTGGTACCACGTGGTTGGTCACCGGACGGCTCACGCGACTGCACCAGAGAAAGAGAAGCCCATGAAATAAGAGCCGCAACGGCGGTAATACCTGCCACAATCACTGCTCTACGTCTAACCATCAAAGCCTACCATAAAGGTTCCTATGACACCCTCTATAATTCAGGATACAAGGGCTTGATTAAACGGCGATTAGTAGTGGCTTAGAATACGATTAGAGTTTCAGCCAGGCGGTAAAAGTGCTGCCTTTACCCAACTGGCTGGTGACGGTGACCTTTCCTCCATGCTGTTCCGCTATTCCCTTGACAATGGATAGTCCCAGACCCGTTCCGCCACTCGCGCGAGAACGGGCCTTGTCGACGCGGTAAAAGCGGTCGAAGATATGCGGCAAATGCTCAGGAGCGATTCCTATACCGGTATCGGCTACCTCCATGCGTGCCCAGTTACCGTCTCGAAACAGGGACAGGGTGATAGTGCCCCCCTCCGGAGTATATTTTACTGCGTTGTCCACCAGGTTGGCCAGAAGCTGTTTCAGTCCGTGGCTGTCCCCTCTAACTCGCAAGTCCTCCTGCCGTCCAACGATAATTTTGCGGCTTTTCCCTATCTGCCGCGCCCTTGCCAGACCGTCAAGGAAGACCCCCCTCAACGATACCATTTCCTGCTTTTCCATCCTGCCTGACTCGACCTCAGCGAGAACGAGAAGGTCGCTTACTATCTTGGTCATTCTGCCAGTCTCGGCATCAATCGCCCTGAGCGATTCTTTTCGGTCCGATTCACTCAAATTGCGCTTGAGCAAATCCAGGTTTCCCTTGATGACCGTCAAGGGACTCCTCAAATCGTGGGACGCATCGGCGATAAAGTGCTTCTGTGATTGAAAGGCGCTGTCCAGATGCTCAAGCATACGGTCAAAGGTTGTAGCAAGCTCTCCTATCTCATCCGCAGGCCCTTTGTAGCCCACCCGTCTGCCGAGGTCGGAGCTTGCTTCTATTCCCCGAGCGATACTGGTAATGCGACGTACAGGAGAAAGGGTACGGCGTACCATCGAAGCGCCAAGTATCACCGCAAGAGTCAAGGCAACCAGGATGTCCGCCAGGAGGGCCCATGTTACCCGGTTCATAGTTGCGTCCACCAGTTTCAACGAGCGGGCCACCTCCAGAAGAAGCGTCTGGTCTTTGAGGTAAAGGGGTGAAACCATGACACGCACCCTGGCGCCATCGCCGGCAGAGACTGTCTCAATATCGATTTTTCCACTGAAACCCTTCTCGATTAAGGCCGGGGCAACAGGCAATTGCTGCTCTCCCAGATTATCCGATTTGACCGCCACTTTGCCGCTTCTCTCGATAAGCTGCACATATACTCCGGGAAGAGCAAACTCATTGGCAGGGGGCAATTTGTTATGAATGACGGCGTAATCAACTTCTCCCGAAAAATAATCCGGATGAAAGGTGCCATGTACCTGTGCCGAGTAAACTCTGAGACTCTGGTCAATCTCGTCGTTAAGATAGCGATTGAGGACGATGTAGAGAACAGCGCCAGAGAAAAAAAGTACGGCGCAAAGCAGCAGAGAGAACCAGAGGGTCAAGCGCCAGCGAATAGGCATAAGTTACTCCCTTAACGCATAGCCCACGCCGCGGACAGTATGAATCAGCCTGGGACGGCCGCCGGCCTCCAATTTTGCGCGCAGATAGCGCACATACACCTCTATCACGTTGGACTCACCTTCAAAGTCATAGCCCCAGACCTTTTCATAGATGAGGTTTCTTTTCAAGACCTGACGGGGATGCCGTATGAAAAGCTCAAGCAGATTAAACTCCTGTGCGGTAAGCTCAATAGCTTCGTTTCCGCGTTTTACTTCGCGGGTAAGGGTGTCCAGCGTAAGGTCACTGAACCGCAGAAGCTCTCCCTGTCCGGGCTGGCGCCTCCTGAGCAGAGCACGCACCCTTGCCAGCAACTCATCGAAGGCGAAGGGTTTGACCAGGTAATCGTCGGCGCCGCTGTCCAGCCCAGCCACTTTGTCAGCAACCGTGCCCTTGGCGGTAAGCATCAGGATGGGCACGCTGCTCGCCTGGCGCAGACGTTTGCTGACCTCCATGCCGTCGAGGCCGGGCATCATTACGTCAAGTACCACCAGGTCAGGCTCACTGTCACGGATTTTAGCCAGAGCCTCGCTGCCATCGGCTGCCGTAGCAACGCTGTAGCCTTCGTAAGTTAATCCACGTTTGAGGAAGCTCACTATCTCAGGGTCGTCATCCACCACGAGGATACGTCGATTTTGACCAGTGCTAACCATTCCAGTAATGTCGTCCTCCACATTCATGATAGACTCTGGCAGCGATGGGGGTCAAGTTGGGACAAAAGAAAAGGGAGTTTGTCCCATTATGTCAACAAACTCCCTGCGACTTTTACGCAATAGTGATGCGCGCTACTTGGTGATAGTTAGCGCGAACCTGTTCTCGCCTTCCTGTTCGAAGCTGGGCTTGATTCCCCTGGCCTTTAGCTCCTGTGCCACGCTCTTGAGGGATTCCGTGTTACCCAGCACTATCCTGACACTTTCGCCCTCAGCCAGACTATCTATCAGTTCGGTTGCCTTAATTTTGGATAAGGGGCAAACCAGGTCGCACAGGTCGAATTCCTTTTCGCCAGGTTTTTTGGCCTCCTCCTTTTCCACAATGTCCTTATAGAAGCTGGTGTACTTGAAAGCATCGTCCGGCGAAATGACAACAGCCAGTCCCTTGCTGGACCTGGCATACTTCAGAGCAACAGAGAGTATAGCGCCCGTAGTGGGGCCGACGGGGATGCCATCCTTCCTGGCCAGATTCATAGCAGTCCTGTAGGCGTCCTCATCGTCCACACCGACACTGTCATCAATCACGGAGCGGTCGAGAATCTTGGGTATCAGGTCTTCGGGAAGGCCGGTGATTCGCTTCATACCTGGAAGCTTGTGGTTGGGGAATGAAGGCTCAACTCCGATGATTTTCACCTTCGGGTTTTTGGATTTGAGGAATCTGGCAACACCGGTGATTGTGCCGCAGGTTCCATAACC
>JACPPQ010000018.1 GCA_016190925.1 Chloroflexota bacterium
CCTGCCCTGCCTGCCCGCCGTAGCCTTGTGCGTAGGCAGGAGCGAAGTCGAAGGGGAGACCGAGAGGGATTTTATATCTCCCTAAGTCGACCTAGCCTTTATTTTCTAGGTAATTTGTCATCCGCCTCAGGCGGACTCACGAATGATGAAATTCTCTCTACCCGACGTGGGAGAGAGTTAGAGTGAGGGGGCAATTCACCCTCACCTAAATCAAATGCAAAACCAGATGTTTGGTACATTGGAATTTGGTGCTTGAGATTTGTTTGTAATTTGGTGTTTGGTGCTTGGAAATTAATACGCTGTGATATAATTGATTTTGTCTGACATCGAATCGGGAGGTAAGAAAATGGACTACGTCAAGGTTCTGAAACGCCTCATTTCAATCGATACCACCGTTCCGCCCGGCGAAAACTACCACGAGGCGATCGATTACCTCAAGCCCTTTTTTGAAGAAATCGGCTTTGAGGCGCAGACAGTCCATATCCCTCAGAGGCACGCCGGGGGAAGGCAAGGGAGAGCCAATCTGGTTTGCCGCCGTCCGAACCCGGGCAAGCCGCGCCTGATTTTCTACGGCCACGTGGACGTGGTCCCGGCATCTGGTTGGAATGCTTTCAAGCCCTGGGTGGAAGATGGGAAAATCTATGGTCGCGGGGCGGCGGATATGAAGGGGGGAATCGTTGCCCTGCTGCTGGGGCTGGAAGCGTGCAAGGAAATGCCTTTGAGGTACGATGTCTCGGCGATGATTACCACCGATGAAGAGATGAACCAGGCTGACCAGCTTCGTTACCTGAAAAAGTACCTGGAACCGGTATCAGGAGCTTCCGTCTTCAGCCTGGATTCCAGCTTCGGCTCTGTTAGCATAGCCAACCTCGGCGCGCTGCACATGGTCATCAAAGTGGAGGGCAAAGCAGTCCATTCGGGGCTTTCCCACCTGGGAGAGAATGCCATCGAAAAGGCGGTCCCGCTGATGGATGCCCTTTTGAAACTCAAGGAGAAAGTGGTCGCCAGAAAATCGAAAATTGGCGCCTTTCCCGATACCGGTCTCTCAAAAATGGAGGGCAGGCTGAACCTCAACACCATTGAAGGCGGCCTGAAGGTCAACATCGTCCCCGACCAGTGCCTGATAGCCATCGACCGCAGGCTCATTCCCGAGGAAAATGTGGACGATGCCAGGAAGGAAATCATCGATGCGCTTTCTGCGGTGCCCGGCGTGAGATGGAAAATCGAAAAGGACTTCCACATTCCCACCGTTCCTCCCTGCGACGACCCAATTGTGGATGAGCTGGAGGAGATAATCCGGGAGGTTACCGGCGATACGGGAAAGTTCGGCGAGATGGGCTCCGGCGACCTGCCGTACGTCGTCACCAATGAGTGGGGAGGTCAGGAGTTCGGCTTGGGAGTGATAAGGACGGAGTGCAACATCCACGGCGTTAACGAGTTCGCCTACCAGAAAGACATCGAGGCTCTTGCCGAGATAATCAGCCGGTTCATTACGGTCGGACAGACCTCGGCTCACGATGTGCCTCATTCATAAGTCGGCTTCTTAGCTGTCCGCACCCGCCGTCTATATCCAGCCCTCGCTTTTCGCGCACGGTGCAGAAAATGCTCTGCCGTTGAAGCTCCGCCTGGAAGGCCGCGACCGCCTCCGGTGACGGCGACTTGAAATGCCGGTCGGCGCTGCGGTTGGCCGGGATGAGGTTCACATGGCAGTCCAATCCGGCTAGCAGCCTGGCTACCGAACGCGCCTGCTCGATGGAGTCGTTGAGTCCCTCGAAGAGAATATACTCAAAGCTGATGCGGGTCTCTGTAGCCTTGCAGTACGCGCGGCAGGCCGCGATCAAGGCTTCCAGAGGATATTTCTTGTTGATGGGCACCAGCTTGTTCCTCAGCGCATTATCGCTGGCGTGGAGCGAGACAGCCAGTCCCACCTGTAGCTTCTCCCGGCTCAGTCGCTCTATTCCAGGCACCAGGCCAGAGGTGGAGATGGTCATGCGGCGGGCGCCCAGCCCCAGGCCGTCCGGCGAGTTCAGCATTTCGATTGCCTGCAAGAGGGCATCGTAGTTGGCCAGAGGTTCACCCATGCCCATGAAGACGACATTGGTGATGGAGTTGTCCCGTTTATTTTTTGCTCCGTTACCGCGGTCTTTCATGCGGCGGGCGAAGTACAGCACCTGGTCGATTATCTCTCCGGGTGTAAGGTTGCGCTCGAAGCCCTGCTGGCCGGTGGCGCAGAACGGACAGCCGACAGGACAGCCCACCTGGGTGGAAATGCACAGCGTCTGGCGCGCCCTGCCGCTGAGAGGCGGATAGGGCATGAAGGTGGACTCGACGGTCTTGCCATCGGCCAGGGTAAAAAGCGCCTTTACCGTACCGTCACCTCCGGTAACTTCATGGGCCAGGGTGATGCTGTGCAGGCGGGTCTCCTGCACCAGTTTTTGCCGGAAATCTGCGGGCAGGTCTGACATCTCATCGAATGAACCGGCAAGCCTCTGGTAGACCCAGTGCTGAAGCTGCCTTGCGCGGTAGGCAGGCTCTCCCATGCGGGCTATAAGCTCTTGAAGTTGGACAGTATTCAGGTCGGTGACGCAAACGGGGTTTTGTGTCATGATTATTCCTTGTCCTCCACTTATATCATACGGGTTAAGAGGGGATGGGGGCAAGGGAAGGTGGCTGTCTCGGTAAGGATTACATGGTTGATTCACGCATCACTTTAGCGTCGGCTTGCATCTTCTCCAGGATTTCTATTTTCCGGGCAAAGGGCAGCTTTGCTAGTTTCTGCCTTCTTTTCTCGTTTTCTTCATTGAATATTTTCCAGAACTCTTCCGAGTCTTTGGCGTAAAGGAGTTTTTTCATCCTCAAACCTCCGTAAAATATCGTCCAGCACATTCTTATCAACAAGCTTTACCAGTTCTAGGATGCGTATCTTGTCTTTTGGCCTGAAAGAGACCAGAAGAAGAGCTATCAAATACTCGGCGGTGACGACTTTACTTGGCACTCCCTTGACTGTTATCTTTCGGGCTTGCTTGATGGCGTCGCTAAAAAGAGGACTGATAAAACCTGGCATAAATTGGACTGGTACACTCTCTATCATGATGTAAACATTTTCAATTTTGTTTCCTTTCTCCCTGAAATGTTTGTAGAGAGCATGGTAATCGGCTTCACTATCCAGGAGCACCAGGATGTCCAGGTCATAGGTGTAAGATGGTTCCAGATAATAGTTTGCGGCATAACCGCCACCAATGGCGTAGTCTTTAATTACACCAATTTTCTTCAGGTCGTTCAATGTGTTCAATACGCCTAGAAATGCCACTCTTGTTTCGCGCTCCTACGCATCGAGTTGATACTAATCCTCTCATATTAAAACAGACTCATGAAATAGCTTCTCCCTTTCGTAAAGGGAGACTGTGAGGGATTTCAAATTCCCCTATATCCCCTATCCGAAGGGGAATTTTGAGTCCAAATAATTATGAGACCATTAGTAACTCGGTTACGCAGTGTTCCTCCTTACCATACTAATACGACGGAGGACCAATTACAATACTATCTCCACCCACATCAAACATGTGCGCCTTGTATGTCCCCAGGTCTACATACAGCCCCGGATTGCGTATTTCCTTCGGGTCTCTGAGGTAGGACACGCCCGCCAGTTCATCGGTGAATACAGCTTTTTGTGTCGTTCCGGGCAATTCCACCTTTATCCTCCCCTGCGCCTGCCCCGGCGAGTAATTTACCACCACCAGTTTCAGCTTTTCCCCATGTTGCCATGACCACGCCAGCAGGTTTTGGTGGCTCTCGTTGCCATCCCATGCCCTCGTTACATCCATCAGCGACCACTCTCCATCGTGGAAAGCGGGGTCGCTGGTGATTGCCAGCAACCGCTCGTAGAATTTCAAGACCTCGGAATCGATAACCTCCGACTGCTCGCGCGCAAGCTGGATAGGCAGGCGACCACGTCGTCCCTCTAGTTGGCCGTCATGGAAGAAACGCAGGCCGGGGATGGTTGCCATAATAACAGCCGCCGCCAGTGACCTCTCCCTCCCGAAGGCAACCACCGCTCTTGGCTCGTCATGGTTCTCGATAAATCGTGCTGAATGTCCATTCTTAACCAGCGCGCGGCGTATGTCGGCGGGAGGGGATGACCGCAGCCGGTCATACAGGTCTTTATCGTAGGTGAAGTCGAAGCCCAACTGTTGCAGCTTGTGCTCCAGTCCCCAGTAGGCTTCAGCCAGGAAGATAAAATCGGGATGTTTTTCCCTGACCCTGCCGATAGCCTCAGCCCAGAACTCGGTTTTCAACCGGGGGTAGTCTCCCAGCACCTTGCTCCATATCCGCTCGAACACCTCGTTGAGCGCCAGCATCGCCATATCGTAGCGCATCCCATCCGCCGTGTCTGCTATTCTCAACATCTCATTCATAAAGGCTTTTCTGAGGTCGGTGGAATAGAAATTAACCTGCGCGGTATCGGTCCAGGGCGGGAAATATGGGTCCCTTCCATGTGCCAGGTATACGCCGCTGTTGGTCGGGAAGAACCAGTCGGGATGAGAGCGGACCTCTGTTTTTTTTGCCTGAACGAACCTTTCAGGATGTGAAACTGTCCACGGGTGGTCGAGGGCGAGGTGGTTGGGCACGAAGTCCACCATGAGGCGCATGCCCAGGCGGTTTATCTGAGACCTCACCCGTGCAAGCTCGTTTTGGTCGCCCAGCGCTGAGTCGAGAGTATAGCCATAGATGGCGTAGGGAGAGCCGGCAACATCCTTTTCAGTCCAGCCGGGCAGGGTCTTGCTGTATTCGTGGCGCAGACCCGGATGGTGCAGCGCTTTCTGTCGCGAACCCGGGCTGCGCTGCCAGACCCCCATCAACCAAACGATATCGAACCCCCGGCCTGCCAGCCATTGCCACTCCTCTTCCGGAACGGAGGCGAGCGTCACCTGGCGACCGTATTTCTCGGAGAGCCGCCTGACAAAGATGCGGGCGTTGATTTCATAGAGATGCGGGTTATGGCGCATGGTTTTCATAAGAGCAGTCAGCTTTCAGCTATTAGCTATCAGCCCTCCACGCCCCTAAGCTGAACGCTGAAGGCTGAAAGCTAAATTGTTAATGGATTGAAGACGTCCTATAATTGTATCAGGAAAGAAAGGGTATAACCAAGCGGGGCGCCTATTGAAGCCGACGGGAAGCGAAGCAGCTTCTCTCTCCCCAACGTGGGAGAGAGTTAGAGTGAGGGGGTAAATCACTCTCACCCATTTGTCCTTCGGCTAAAGGACGCAGGGCATGCCCCTTTTTAGATATAACGCATGATTTCGATAATAATTCTGGCAATCGTTTTTGTGCTCATTGCCGTCAGGCAAATAGGCGGAGTCAGGTTCCAGATATGGCAGGTAATGCTGCTCGGGGCGGTTGCCGCGCTGGCGACCGGACAAATCTCGCCCCCGGCCGCCCTCGATGCCATAAACCTGGATGTGATGCTGTTCCTGTTCGGCATGTTCGTGGTGGGGCAGGCGCTGGAGGAGAGCGGCTATCTTTCTCACCTTTCCTATAAATTTTTTCGAAGGGCCGGTTCGCTGGATGCCCTGCTGCTTATCATCCTCTTCGGCATGGGACTGCTGTCTGCCCTCCTGATGAATGATACCCTGGCAATCATCGGCACGCCGGTGGTGCTGCTTATGGCGAAGAAGAATGACCTTCCCCCGAAGCTCCTGCTCCTCGCCCTGGCGTTTTCCGTCACCATCGGCAGCGTGATGAGTCCCATAGGGAACCCTCAAAATTTGCTGATTGCCATTCACGGGAACATCACGAATCCCTTTGTCACCTTCCTGAGATACCTCTTTGTACCGACGATGCTCAACCTTTTATTGGCGTACGTATTTCTGCGTCTCTTTTATCGGGGACACTTCAGGGGCAAACAGATGGTCAATTCGGTGGGTCTGATACAGGATGAGAAGTTGGTGACTTTATCGAAGGTGTCGCTTGGCCTGATACTTGTGCTGGTGGCTGTAAAAATCTCGATTGTGTTGGCGGGAATAGCTATCGATTTCAAATTGACCTATATCGCGCTGGCAGGGGCGCTTCCTCTCATCCTTTTCAGCCCGAAAAGGTTGCACATAGTCAGGGGAATCGATTGGCACACGCTCATTTTCTTTGCGGCGATGTTCATCCTGATGGAGAGCGTGTGGGACACCGGCTTCTTCCAGACAATGCTTAGCGCTGCGCATGTGACGCTGACATCGGTAGAGGTCATTCTTGGAATTTCCGTATTCCTCAGCCAGCTTATCTCCAATGTCCCGCTCGTTGCTTTGTATCTGCCTCTGCTGACACAACTGGGGACCTCCACGCAGGGGATGGTGGCGTTGGCAGCAGGGAGCACCATTGCCGGTAACCTTACCATCCTGGGAGCGGCCAGTAACGTTATCATCATTCAGAATGCGGAGAAACGGGGGGGAGAAACGCTCACTTTCTGGGAGTTTGTGAAGATTGGAATTCCGCTGACTGCGGTCAACGTGCTTGTATTTTGGGTATTTCTGGTTTTGGTGTAGAACGGGTTGCCCGAAAGGCATATAATAAGGGGCAACCGCAGGGCGGTAACTATCAGGAGTCTCTGATGCATAAGATGTACAGCATCGAGGATGCGCGCCGGCTGGCACGGCGGCGGCTTCCACGCATGATATTCGAGTTCCTCGATGGCGGGGCTGATGACGAGAGCACTCTCCGGTCTAATCTGGAGGCTTTCGACAAAGTCACATTGAATCCACGGGTGATGGTCGATGTTTCCAAACGCGACCAGGCCACTACCATCCTCGGTGACCATGTAAGCCTGCCGGTGCTTCTCGCTCCAACCGGACTCAATCGGCTCTTCTGGCGTGATGGGGAGCTGGCAGTGGCACGTGCGGCCGGAAAGGCCGGGACTATTTTGATGGTGAGCACGGCCTCGAGCTGCTCAATCGAGGAGGTTGCCGGGGCTGCCACCGGCGTGCTCTGGTTCCAGCTCTACATGTGGCGCGACCGTGAGCTTATCGCCTTGCTTGTGGATAGAGCCCAAAAGGCGGGTTGCCATGTCATGTGTGTATCGGTGGATGTGCCGATTATGGGGAAACGCCCGAGAGACCTGCGCAACGGCATGACCGTGCCTCCACGCCTTGGATTCTGGAACCTGCTCGATGCTTTGCGGAGGCATGGATGGGTGCGCGACTACCTTACCGGTCAAGAGATAATCCCGCGTAATTTGTTGGGCATAGCGCAGTTCGACAATGCCGTATCGATGTCTGCCTATATCAACAAAAAACTGATTAATCCAGGCGCCACCTGGGACAATATCCGCTGGATTAGAGAGTTGTGGAAGGGACCGCTGGCAGTCAAGGGCATCATAACGGCGGAGGATGCGCTGCGGGCAGTGGATTGTGGTGTGAATGGTATCGTGGTATCGAATCACGGAGGCCGGACGCTTGACGGGCTGCCCGCCACGCTGGATGTGCTTCCGGAGATTGTCAGGGCCGTCGACGGTCGCGCTGAGGTATTCATGGATGGCGGCATACGTTACGGCACGGATGTCATCAAGGCCATCGCTCTCGGCGCGCGGGCTTGCCTGATAGGCCGGCCCTACCTGTGGGGGCTGGCGGCGGATGGCGAGGCCGGAGTGGCCCGTGTCCTGGAAATCTTCCGCGAGGAAATAGACCGCACCCTGGCTCAGCTTGGCCGGTCAAAGCTCAGCGACGTGGACAGTTCAGCAGTGCGAAGCAGAATAGAGTAGGGGTTCTTATTAAACCTTTTTTGTAGAAGGAAACGAATCAAAGCTAATTAGCTACGAATATTCGTTTTTAGAGTTATGTCTACTTGAGGCTATTTTGAGGATTTAGAAG
>JACPPQ010000019.1 GCA_016190925.1 Chloroflexota bacterium
AGCCTGCCCTGAGCGAAGCCGAAGGGTACTTGATACGGGGGTGAACCCGTACTTGATACGGGCGGGCATCCATCCAGGCCACCCCACCTGGATGCCCACTTCCGCAGGCATGACAGTTCGCGGGAGCTTGGCTGGCAATGTTACGACAGATTACACAATGAGGGTTTTCTCTGATATAATTCAGTTTTAGAACTTGTGCCTGTTTCGAGATTCCGCAATGAAAACGGGAGATAATAATGTCTGACTACAGTCCACAGGAAATTGATAAAAAGTGGCAGCGCAGGTGGGCGCTGGACAAGCTATACCAGGTTAACGAGGATAGCACCAAGCCCAAATACTACGCTCTCACCATGTTCCCCTACACCTCCGGCGACCTCCACATCGGGCACTGGTACGCCATGGCGCCCTCGGATGTCCACGCTCGCTTCAAGAGGATGCAGGGCTACAATGTGCTTCACCCGATGGGATTCGACGCCTTCGGGCTGCCGGCTGAGAACGCCGCCATCAAGAGAGGCATCCACCCGCATGTGTGGACCATGAAGAACATCGAGAATATGCGTAACCAGCTCAAAAGCATGGGCGCTATCTACGATTGGAGCCGGGAGGCCATCACCTGCCTGCCTGAATATTACAAATGGACGGAATGGTTCTTTCTGAAGCTCTACGAGGCGGGGCTGGCCTACCGCGGAAAAGCCCCGGTCAACTGGTGCCCCAGGTGCCAGACAGTGCTGGCCAACGAGCAGGTTGTCGGAGAGGGAGTCTGCGAGCGCTGCGAGGAGCCCGTTACCCACCGCGACCTGGAGCAATGGTTCTTCCGCATCACCAAATACGCCGATGAGATGATGGAGCATCAGGGTATCGACTGGCCGGAGCGTATCAAGATAATGCAGCGGAACTGGGTGGGAAAAAGCGTGGGCACCGAGCTCTCCTTCGCCCTCGACCATCCGGCAGTCGAAGAAAAGGAAATCAGGGTATTCACCACCCGGCCCGATACCGTCTTCGGCGTTACCTTCATGGTGCTTGCCCCGGAGCATCCCCTGGTGGCGAAGCTCACCACGCCCGACAAAAAAGCAGCCGTCGAGGAATACGTCGAGATGGCGCGACACCGGACAGAGATAGAGCGGCTCTCGACGGAGAAGGAAAAGGACGGCGTTTTTACCGGCGCTTACGTAACCAACCGCCTCAACGGAGAAAAAGTGCCCGTCTGGATTGCAGACTACGTCCTGCTGAGCTACGGCACGGGCGCTGTAATGGCAGTCCCGGCCCACGATACCCGCGACTTCGCCTTCGCCAAAAAGTATAACCTGCCCATCAAAGTGGTCATAGCGCCCCCGGAATGGAACGGGAAAGAGCTTGTGGAGGCATACATCGAAGAGGGCACAATGGTCAACTCCGGGAAGTTCAACGGTCTGCCCAGCAAACAGGGCATCGATGCCGTTTCCGAATTTCTCGAAAAGAATAACTGGGGAAAGCGCACCATAAGATACCGGCTGCGCGACTGGCTGATTTCCCGCCAGCGCTACTGGGGCGCGCCCATCCCCATCATATATTGCCCCAAATGCGGAACCGTGCCCGTGCCGGAAAAAGACCTTCCGGTACTATTGCCGGAAGATGCCGAGTTCAAACCTACCGGGGAATCTCCGTTGAAGTACGTGGAGCACTTTGTGAATACCACCTGCCCGAAGTGCTCCGGCCCGGCCAAACGTGAGACCGATACCATGGACACCTTCATGTGCTCCTCCTGGTATTTCCTGCGCTACGCCAGCCCCGGCTGCACATCGGCTGCGTTCGATGACCGGGTCAAGTTCTGGATGCCCGTAGACCTCTACACCGGCGGAGCGGAGCACGCCGTGATGCACCTCTTCTATGCCCGCTTCTTCATCAAGGCGCTGAGGGATATGGGTCTGGTCGATTTCGGCGAGCCGTTCACCCGCCTGTTCAACCAGGGGACTATCATCGCCCAGAGGCAGAAGATGAGCAAGTCCCGCGGGAACGTCATCAACCCCGATGGCTACGTCGCGGAGCTTGGGGCTGACGCCGTGCGCGCCTACCTCATGTTCCTCGGTCCCTGGGAGCAGGGCGGCGAATGGAATGATACCGGTATCAGTGGAGTCAGCCGCTGGCTGAACCGGCTCTGGAAGCTGGTGCTGGAAGACTACAGCCAGAACACCGTAACTGACTCTGCCGATAGCCAGAAGGCGGAGCGCGAGATGTCCCGCACGCTGCACCAGACCATCAAAAAGGTTACCGGAGACCTCGACACACTTCAGTTCAACACCATGATAGCCGCTCTGATGGAATTGACCAATTACCTGGCGAAGGCGAAGGAAACCGGGCTTGTCAGCGATACGGCGTGGGAAAACGCTAAAGACACCCTGGTCCTGCTTCTTGCGCCCGCTGCCCCACACCTGGCTGAGGAATTCTGGGAAAGGACCGGCCACGAGTACAGCGTCCATAACCAGAATTGGCCTCGCTGGGAAGAAGAGCTTGCCCGGCAGGAGGAAGTTGTCCTGGTGGTGCAGGTCAACGGCAAACTGCGGGACAAGTTCGCGGTGCCGGCGTCCATCACTGAGTCCAAAGCCGTACAAATGGCGCTGGAGAGAGAAAAGGTAAAAGGCCAACTCGGTGACAGCGAAGTCATAAAGACCATATATGTGCCGGGAAAGCTGGTGAACTTCGTGGTGCGATTCAGGCCGACGTAGCAACAGTCATTGCGAGTCCTTCCGCAGAAGGACGAAGCAATCCGTAGCAGATTGTAATGGGACGGATTGTTTCGCTTCGCTCGTAATGGCGTGTAGAAAAAGGAGCAAAGCAATGAAGATTTCATTTATCGGGGGCGGGGCTATGGGGGAAGCCATACTTTCAGCCGTTTTGCAGAAGGGCTTATGCAAAAGTGATGAGGTCGCCCTCAGCGACATAAGCGATGAGCGCCGCCGGTACATAGCTGAAAAATACGGAGTGTTCGTGACCGGTGTAAACCGCCAGGCCGCCGAGAAAGCCGAAGTTGTCCTCTTCGCCATCAAGCCCCAGAGCCTCTCGGGGGTATTACCCGGACTCGTCGGACAGCTTAAGCCATCACAGTTGGTGCTCTCAATAATCGCCGGGGCAAGAATCGGTACGCTCCGCAACGGGCTCAAACACGCACGCATCGTACGAGTGATGCCCAATACACCCGCGCAGATTGGTGAGGGAATGAGCGTCTGGACCACGACTCCCGAGGTAACAGAGCAACAGAAGCACTGGGCGGCTTCAATCCTTGCTGCCATGGGACGGGAAATCTACGTCGATGATGAAAAATATATCGACATGGCCACGGCAGTTAGCGGGAGCGGGCCGGCTTACGTCTTCCTGTTCATAGAATCGCTGGTGGCGGCTGCGGTAAACATCGGCCTTTCCGCGGATGTGGCACACGAACTGGTGCTACAAACATTGCTCGGCTCGGGCCACCTGCTCCGGAAGTCCGGCAAGACACCCGAAGAGCTTCGGAAAATGGTCACCTCACCCGGCGGCACCACCGCCGCCGCACTCGCAAGGTTTGAAAAAGGGAACTTTTCCGGCCTGGTGAAGGAAGCGGTTATCGCTGCCTACAATCGAGCGAAAGAACTGGGCGGCGGCTAACAATGGCAATCATATTCAGGCTCATCGGGGCTCTATGTGAAGTGCTCTCGATAGCCATCTTAGTCAGGGCTATCTTCTCGTGGGTTTCCCCGCGCCCGAATGCCTTTACCGATTTTCTGGTCACCATTACCGAACCGGTGCTGGCGCCGTTGCGCCGCGTAGTTCCCAGACTGGGGCCGGTGGATTTCACTCCCTTGGTAGCCATCGTGCTCCTTCAAATCATTGCCCGCATCCTGCGCTGACAGACCGTTTAACTACCTGGTTGGCACTGTTTCGACTCCGCACAGGATTGTATACTATAATTACATTGAATGGGATTCCGGGAAACTCAGTGACCGGAACATCCTTTCTTACTTACCAACCTTCCAAACGGAGGCTCGATTTATGAGAGTAGTGAGAACCGCGGGCGCCCTGATATTGCTATCCATTATCTTAACCGCCACGTCCTGCAACCCTTTTGCCAGCACCCCCAAACCGGCAGCCGAGCAAACAGTCACAGTGACTCGCGGCGACCTGACACTTAAAGTCAGCGGAGACGGCAACATCTCGCTGACCACTACCAGGAAGCTTGCCTTCGGCGCCGGCGGCAAAGTAGCGGAACTGAATGCGGAAGAGGGTGACCGCGTAAAACAGGGGCAGGTATTAGCCCGGCTCGATACCACCACCATCGAACGCACAGTGAAGGCTGCCGAACTGGGCGTAAAGGCAACCGAACTGGCGCTCAAAACAGAGGAAGCCGACCGCCAACAGGCGGAGGACAGTATCAAAACTGCCGAAGCCGACGTGGCACAGGCACAGTCCAGTGTCAAGACGGCCATGATTGACCTGGAACAGGCCACGGACAACTTCAGGAAGATAACCTATCCTTACACCTACTCTACTTTCGTGTTTGACGTGCCCAGCGCAGTGGTGCTTATGGGTGAGGCCAAACGTCAGATAGCAGAGGCAGAGGCAAAATTGCAGATAGGGCTACCTGCCGAACAGTACTACGAAGTATCCCGCCAGTTGAAAGACGCACTGGACAACCTGACCAGAGGCCGGGAGCTGCTTACCCGCGGCCAGGGGGAAGACGTGTTCCAGAGCGGACTTATTCCCGTCAGAGACTTCTGGACGCTGAGGACCGCGCAGCTTCAAATGGATAGTGCGCGGGTGGCGGTAGAGAATGCTCAAAATACGGTAAGCAAGACTGCATTATCTGTAAATAACGCCAGGACCGCCCTCGGTAAGGCTCAACTGGATATCGACAAGGCCTGGAACAATATGGACACGGCCAAGAATGAACTTGACAGGGCCAAGTACGAACTGACCAAAGCAGTTATCACCGCCCCCTTTGATGGAGTAGCCGCCACGGTGAACATCAAGAAGGGAGACGTCATATCATCGGTGGCCTTCGAATCTACAATCGCCTTTGAAATAATCGACCCCGCGCACATGGAGCTCAGCGCTGACATCGATGAAATAGACATCCCTGGAGTGAAGGCAGGGCAGAGCGCGAGTATCAGTGTCGATGCCCTTCCAGGCACGCGGCTGAATGGCAAAGTCGCCTCAATCAGAATGCTGTCCAAAGAAGTATCAGGCGTGGTCTACTACACCGTAAAAATCGCTTTCGACGTCCCGCCCGGAGTTGAAGTGAAATCCGGTATGAGCGCCACAGCAGACATAATTACCAGCCAGCGGAACAATGTCCTGCTGCTTCCGAACCGGGCTGTTACCCAGAACAGCGGAGGCAAACCCTCGGTCAGGGTCAAAAACGGTGCAATAATAGAAGAGAGAGAAATAGTCACGGGACTCACCGATAACATCTTGACGGAGATTGTAAGCGGGCTTGGGGAAGGGGAGATAGTAGTAGTGGAGCAGCCCAAACCCCAGGCGCCCGGCGGGTTTCTTTTTGGCGGATAAAACACGACAATGATTGAGCTAAAAGATATTACCCGGGTCTACCGTATGGGAAAGGTACAGGTGCACGCTCTTAACGGCGTATCACTCTCCATCGAGCAAGGAGAGATGGTGGCCATCATCGGCGCTTCGGGCTCGGGCAAGTCCACGCTGATGAACATAATGGGCTGTCTTGACAGGCCCACCGCCGGAGTCTACAAATTTAATGGCGTCGATGTCAGCCGTCTCAGCGATAACAAACTGGCGGATATGAGGAACGGGACAATCGGATTTGTCTTCCAGGATTTTAACCTGCTGCCCCGCGCCAGCGCCGTCAGAAATGTCGAGCTTCCCCTGGTATATGCCGGAAAACGCAACAAACGCAAGCGGTCCCTGGAAGCCCTGGAAAGAGTAGGGCTGGGCAATAGGGCGAACCACAAGCCCACCGAGCTTTCAGGAGGCGAGCAGCAGAGGGTTGCCATAGCGCGAGCGATGGTCGGCGGGCCTCCGCTACTCCTTGCCGATGAACCCACCGGCAACCTGGACACCGCCTCCACAGCGGAGATTATGTCTATCTTCCAAAAGCTCAACCAGGAAGGCATTACCATAATCATGGTCACCCACGAGATGGAAATAGCGCAACAGACCAGGCGCATTATTCGCGTACGAGATGGCAAGATAGTCAGCGATGAAAAGACGCTAAACCGATGAGCGTTGGGCAGGTGCTTCCGGGGGTTTACAGGTGAAATTCCTAGAGTTTGCGATTATCGCCATAAGGTCCCTGCTGGCCAACAAGCTGCGCTCCGCCTTAACCATGCTGGGCATGATAATCGGAGTGGGAGCGGTGATATCCCTCATGTCTATCGGCAGGGGAGTGCAGGCTGAGGTGGTCTCCCTTTTCGAGCAGCAGGGCAGCAACGTGTTGTACGTGCAGCCACGGAACCCCGAGGCGCCGGGATTTGCCGGCTTATCACCCGCCTTTGCCACCCCCAGCCTCAATATGGATGATGCCCGGGCCCTTGCTGACATTCCTTCGGTACTGGGAGTAGCTGCAGTTAATGAGAATTTCATCGAGGTGGTGGCCGGTAATAATAGCACTACCGTGATAGCGCAGGGCACAACACCGTCATACCTGGAGGCATACGCATACAAAATGGCTGCGGGACAGTTCATCTCTGACCGGAACGTTACCAGGAAGGACACCGTGGTGGTGTTGGGGGACAAGACGGCGAAAGACCTTTTTGGAACGAAGAACGCCGTGGGGGAATCGGTCAAAATCAAGGGGAGGAGATTTACCACCATCGGTGTGCTTGAACGCAAGGGCGGGGCATTCATGGGATTCAGTATGGATGACGTGGTGGTTATGCCGATAACCACTTTCCAGGCAAGAGTGTTCTCCCAGCAAATCATCAGGGGAGGCGAAGCAGTGCAATCGATTGCGCTCCCGGTAGCCAGCAAAGAGGCGATGGATGGTGTGAAAGCGGAAGCCGAGTCTATACTGAGAAAACGGCACCGCATCGACCCGTACAAGAAGGATGATTTTACTGTCATCAGCCAGGAACAGTTCCTGGGTGTATTCGAGCAGATTACCGGTCTACTCACCATATTCCTGGGAGCAATCGCGGGTATCTCCCTGCTGGTGGGCAGCATAGGCATAATGAACATCATGCTGGTCTCGGTGACGGAACGGACCCGAGAAATAGGCCTTCGCAAGGCGGTGGGAGCCAAAAGAAGAGACATTCTGGTCCAGTTCCTGATGGAAGCGGCCACGCTGAGCTTCGTTGGCGGCGGCATCGGTCTGATGGGCGGTTATCTGGTATCCAGGATAATCTCCCTCATCAATTTCGGCGGCACTACCATCCGTGCCACGGTCTCGCCGGACATCATAATTCTGGCGGTCTCGGTCTCGGTCTTTATCGGGCTAGCCTCCGGGATATATCCCGCAATGAGGGCGGCTAGACTAAACCCCATCGATGCATTACACTATGGATAAGGGGTAACGCATAAGGGAGGACAAAGATGAACTGGCTGGATATAGTTATCATAATAGCCATCGCATTATCCGTCTTCTCCGGGTTAAAAAACGGCATCATTACCGCTGTCATTTCTCTGGCAGGCCTGATAGTGGGGGTACTCCTTGCGGGACGCTATTACCTTCCTTTATCGGAGCGCCTGACCTTTATCCCGCAGGAAAACATAGCCAGGATTGCCGCCTTTGCCATCATAGTGATTGTGGTTATGATAGTGGCAGCGCTGGCGGCCGGCATAGCGAAAACGCTTATCCATGCAATTTTGCTGGGCTGGGCAGACCACCTTCTGGGCGGAGTCTTCGGGCTATTCATGGGCGGCATACTGTGGGGGGCGCTGCTGGCAATCTGGGTCAAATACGCTGGGATGGGGCAGACCATCGCAGACTCAAGGCTGGCCCAACTGCTGCTGGACTACATCCCTCTGGTGCTTGCCCTTCTTCCCGGCGAGTTTGATTCGGTAAGGGATTTCTTCAAATAAAAGGTCGCTACCCCACCGATGAGATAGCGACCCCTCTTTTTTGCTCGTTGCACAGGCAGGGATGCCTATGCCACCAGTATTAAGAATAAAGCCTCCCGCGAAACTGCCACCCTCCGCGAAGCTTGTCCCGTACTTGATGCGGGAGCGGAGGGTCTGATAACGCATAAAGTAGATTCCTCGCCTTCGCGGGGAATGACAATAATAGACATTGAAATTAAGCCATAAGCGCGTTTCGCGGGACGCTCAAGAATAAAGGTTATTTGATATTAGTAAGTGCCTTCAGCCGGAGTCTGACCCGGGTGAATCTTCTTCCACTTCTCCAGCAATTGCGCCTTGCTCTCTGTATACGCCTCGTCAGGCACACAGGCATCCACCGGACAGACCTCCGCACACCTGGAAGAGGCGAAGCTGCCAACACACTCGGAGCATTTTGCCGGGTCTATCTTATAAATAGTTTCCCCTTCGCTAATCGCAACGTTAAGGCACTCCGATTCACATGCCCCGCAGCTGATGCACTCTTCCGTAATCTTGTAAGCCATTAAGTCTACCTCCTGTTTATATTTTGTTATGAAAATCGGGTTCTCTCGCCCCTTGAGGGAAAGAGTTAGACCTGTCCTGAGTTTATCGAAGGAGTAAGGGGAAAGCGCTCTCACCCTTACCTCTCCGCCTCAGGCGGACTCCCCTTAAGGGAGCGGAGATTTTCATATTCGGTGGCGTCATTGCAAATTGAAATGACTGATTACTAGGGAATCATTTTCTCGGTAAGTTCCATGTGTCGCACTTTCTTCCTGTCAAGGGCTTCAGCCACGTCCCTGGTAACCAGGTCATCAATCTTACCGCCCAGGCTGGCCGCTTCCTTCAGCAGGCTGGAACTCAGGAACTGGTACTCAGGGCTGGCCATGAGGCACACTACCTCCAGTTCCGGAGCCATCTTCTTATTCATCATCGCCATGTCAAACTCGCGTTCAAAATCGGAGCTTATCCTCAGTCCCCGCACCATCGCCACCGCCCCCCGTTTTTTAGCAAAATCCACGGTAAGCCCGTCGAACGCTTCGACGTCTACGTTGGGCAGGTTGACAACCGCCTTTCTTACCAGTTCCACCCTCTCCTGTGCGGTGAACAAAAGACGCTTGCTCGGAGTCTTATAAACACCGACTATCAGCTTTTCGAAAAGTTTGGACGCCCTGATTGCGATATCCAGATGACCCATGGTTATCGGATCGAAGCTGCCAGGGTATATGGCGATAGTCAATTCTGCTCCTCCCTTCGATATAGCGCAATAACGCTGTCACCATGCCGGCGTTCCCTGACGAGTTTCAGGGAGTCATATACCGGACTTAGAGAAAGGTGAGGCGAGTGTGTTACAACTACGATGGTATTCTTTCCCACGAGCCTGGTGCTTGCCAGTTGCGTTATAGTGTTACCTATCGTCGAGTCGGAATATGGCGGGTCTATCAGTATTATGTCATACTCCCTGTCAAGAAAGAATATGGCTTTCAGCACCGGACAGCAGTAGACGTGAGCCTGGTCTAAAAATCCGGTCTTTTCCAGGTTCTCCTTGATTATCTCGCAGCAGCGGTGCTCGCGCTCGACGAAGTCAACCCACCCCGCCCCTCGACTCAAAGCCTCGATACCCAGGGCCCCGCTTCCGGAGAACAGGTCCAGCACCCGCGACCAGTCTTGTGTGGTATTCTCCAGGATATCGAAGATTGCTCCCCGAACCAGGTCTGTCGCTGGACGAGTGGGTCTGTTCGGTGCTTTAAGGTGATGGCCCTTGGCCGTACCGGCAATAACTCTCATTCCCTTGGTAAAGTCCTGAATCTATCTAGCCTAGCGCCACAATGATATTATAATGTGAGATTGCGGCTTGTCAAGTTGGAGTAGATGCTCCAGAATCAGTCACAAGCACCAAGCATCTTTATCAGCTCGAAGAGCGCCCTGGAGATAGCCAGCCGCTTCATGCGTGCTTTATCTCCCGGAAAGCTCCATTCAGCAGACACGGGGTTTCTGCCATCGGTTACGGCAATATAGACCACGCCGAAAGTCCTGCCGGCTTCTCCGGGAAGCGTTCCGGTTACACCTATTCCGATGTCCGCTTCCAGGTTCTTCCTGACAGTTTCCGCCATCGCAAGAGCCGTTCCCGTGCTGGCAGAGCCACAGTCGGAGATGATTCTGGAAGAAACGCCGTAAGCAAGCTTTGCTTCATCAGAAAGGGCTACCGGACCGCCCTTAAAGTATTTTGAAGCACCAGGAACATCGGCAAGGGCAGACGCAAGCAGACCGCCGGTAACCGATTCCATGACCGCCAGCGTCAAACCTTTTTCGGTGAGCTTCCGGCCAGCCACGGCCTCCAGCGTATCGTTATCAGTGCCCCAAATGCAGTCGCCGAGGGCCGCCCTGACCCTGGTTTCCTCCCGCGCTATTATCTCTTCCGCCTGCTGACGGGTGGGAGCTTTGGCAGCCAGCCGCAGGTGGACTCCGTCCGGCTTGGCATAAATGCCCATTGTGGGGTTGGATGCGCGGAACCACTCCGTAACCGTCTCACCCAGTTTCGACTCCGACACGCCGAAGGTCTTCAATATACGGGAAACAATGATGTTTTCCGGACATAGCTGACGGAGTCTCGGCAATATTTCCGTATGCCACATGTTCTGCATTTCTCCGGGCGGACCGGGCATGGCTACCAGAAGATGACCGTCCTTCTCCACCCACCAGCCAGGTGCCGTCCCCCTCACGTTGTGAACGGCTTTCGCCGACGGAATAAGAGTGGCCTGCCTCAGATTGTTGAGAGACATGGGGATTCCCCGCCGTGCGAAGTACTCCCTTATTTCGACTTCCAATAGGGAATCGACCTTGATTTCTTCACAGAGCATAGCCGCTATGGACTGCCGCGTCACATCGCCGTCTGTAGGCCCCAGGCCGCCGGTAGTCAGGATGATATCGGAGCGCTGCCATGCGCGCCCGAGGACCTCTGCTATCCTTGCTACATTATCACCGACCATGGAAATCCAGTAGAGGTCAATCCCCAGTCCCGGTAGCTGTCCGGCAATGAATGAGGAATTAGTATCAGTAATCTCTCCGAGAAGGAGTTCAGTTCCTATAGAGACGATTTCTGCTTTCATGGCAAACCCCAGTCCCCTCTCCCTTGATGAGCCTGTCTCAGAATAGTAGTTTTTACCCTATTTTCTTCCGGTGGCATCCGCCTCTGGCGGACCTGTGAGCCGTTGATTTTATCGTTTCCCAGCGTTTTTATTGAATTATGAGACAGGCCCTTGATGGGAGAGGCCAAGAGCCTGCCTGAGCCTGCCCTGAGCGAAGCCGAAGGGTACTTGATACGGGGTGAGGATGATACAATTTTTATCCCTCACTTTCATTCTCGCGCAAGGGGATAGAGAGCTATAATGAAACCCGTTTTCGAGACAGGACGTTAGCACCTGGGTGCCGAAATGTTCAGGTATTTCTCCACAAATTCCATGGCGCAGTATTGCCCGCACATGCTGCAAGCGGACCCTGCCGAGGCATGCCTGGCGTGTACCCGCCGGGAGCGTTCCGGGTCGATGGAGAGCCTTGCCTGCTCCTGCCAGTCGAGTTTCTTGCGAGCCACGGACATCTTCCTGTCCCAATCTGCAGCGCCCTTTACACCTTTGACAATATCGGCGGCATGGGCCGCAATGCGGGAGGCCATCACGCCCTGCCTTACGTCCTCGACATCAGGCAGCCCCAGATGCTCGGCCGGCGTCACATAGCACAGGAAATCCGCTCCCGCCGAAGCGGCAATAGCACCCCCGATGGCCCCCGTAATGTGGTCGTAGCCGGCGGCAACATCCGTCACCAGCGGACCGAGCACATAAAAGGGAGCGCCCTTGCAGATAGACTTCTGGAGCCGGACGTTGGTCTCGATTTGGTTCAGAGGCACATGCCCCGGACCTTCGACCATCACCTGGACTCCGGCATCCCACGCCCGTTGCACCAGTTCACCCAGTGTAAGCAACTCCTCCACCTGAGCGCGGTCGGTGGCATCCGCCAGACAGCCGGGACGCATGCCATCGCCCAGACTCAGGGTAACATCGAACTCCTTCGCAATCTCAAGTAAACGGTCGTATTCTTCGTATAACGGGTTCTCGTGGTCGTTGTAAAGCATCCAGCCGATGAGGAAAGCGCCGCCGCGCGAGACCACGTCAGCCACCCTTCCCTGCCTTTTGAGCCGGGCAACAGCCGCGCGGGTTACCCCGCAATGTACCGTGATGAAATCGACACCGTCCCGGACATGGTCTTCGATTGCGGCAAAAAGCTCATCGGCAGTCATCTTGACCATAGCGTCATGCCTGTCCATAGCGCCGATGCTGGCCTGGTAGACAGGCACCGTGCCGATGGGCGCATGGCTGGCAGCGATGATAGCCCGCCGGACAGCTGATATGTCGCCTCCAGTGCTCAAATCCATTACAGCGTCTGCTTTACTATCAAGGGCTACGCTTAGTTTTTGAAGCTCGGTATCGATGCTGCCGAAGTCTGAAGAGGTGCCGATGTTGGCGTTGACCTTGGTGGTCAGCCCCTGCCCGATGCCGCAGGAAACCAGGTCTTTGTGGTTGACGTTGGCCGGAATGACTATGTTGCCCGCCGCCACACCCTGGCGGATGAATTCAGGCTCCAGACCTTCACGCTGCGCCACCTGCCCCATCTGCGGCGAGATAATGCCTTTTCTTGCCAGTTGAAGTTGAGTCATGGTTGCTCTCCTAACAAAGCTCTCAGCTTTCAGCTATTAGCTTTTCAGTCCAGGGGAAATCCCCCTCCATCCCCCCGTATCAATCCCGTATCAAGTACGGGACAGGGTACGGGACAGGCTCCCCGTATCAGGTACGGGGCAGGCTTTTGCGAAAGGGGGAAGTCCTAAATGCTGACCTCTGATTGCTAATAGCTTATTACAAAAATAAAACCAGGGACTTTAGCTACGAATCCCTGGTCAGTGCCCTTTCCGCTTCCCTACGCTCGCATTACCGAGTTCAGGTTCACCAGGGTTGTCCGCCTGAGGCGGACTCTCAGCCGTTACGCACCCCTAGCGGCCAACCTATTAAGTTGTACCGTAATTAAAATGTAGCATGTAGGAGGGGAAAATGCAATCAGGAGGGCAGCACTAAATTACCAGTTGACACTTTGGCTCAGGCAGGATAAACTAGTGTCAAGCTAACTTGTGCAAGGTGGGGGAGAAGTGAAACTACTGGTTGTTGGTTGTGGACAGTGCGGCGGGAGAATTGCAGAGCAGTTCGCCCGGATAAATATGAGAGCGCACTTTGAGCGCGGCATAGAAATTGCAACCGGGGTATTCGCCGTCAACACAGACATCGCCGATTTGAGCGGCCTGTCCGCCATCAAGCCTGACTACAATCACCGCATCCTGATAGGCGGCCAGAAAACAGGCGGACACGGAGTAGGCAAGATTAACGAACTCGGCGCTGAAATAGCCCGCGAAGACGCCGACAAAATTATCTCAGCCATAACACAAACACCCAGGTTCCAGGAAACGGATGCCTTCCTGATAGCGGCCAGCGCCGCCGGGGGCACCGGCTCCGGCTCCATCTCGGTAGTGACCAAGTACATCAAAGAGCGGTACGTGGATAAACCGGCCTACAACCTCATCATTCTCCCCTTTTCTTACGAGGAGACCACAGAGGAAAGAACCATCTACAACGTGGCAACATGCCTTAAGTCCTCTTATCTGATAGCCGATGCGGTGTTCCTGGTGGACAATCAGCGGTACGTGAGGAAACAGGAGTCCATCGATAAAAACCTGTCCAAGATTAATGAACTGATAGTGGAGCCTTTCTACAACATACTCTGCGCCGGCGAGGAGAAAAAGGCGAAATACATCGGCTCAAGGGTGATGGATGCGGGGGATATCATACAGAGCCTTTCCGGCTGGACAGTGATTGGCCACAGCAAAATGCGTTTTTCGAAGTTCCCGTTTTTGTTTGACGGGCGTTCCGACTTCAGGAATACTGCCGCCCTGACACAGAGGGGAACCCAGGCAATGAACCAGGCGATAAGCGACCTGTCACTCAAATGCAATCCGGCTGATGCTCAGCGCGCCCTCTACCTGCTTTCAGCGCCGCACAAAGAGATAAACATGGACATCATCAACGAAGTCTCGGGCGCCATAAGACGGCTGGCGCCAAACGCCATCATAAGGAGCGGCGATTACCCCAGGGAGAGTAATGCGCTCGACGTGGCGATAATCCTCTCCGAAATTCTAAACGTGAAAAAGGTCAGCGACTACTTCACCAAAGCCATCAGCTACATCTCTTCCATCAAGCGAAGATGGGAAGGGACGGAGTTCGGCGACAAGAGCATCGAAAACGCCATCTTCGACGATATTCCCTCGTTGCTATAGCCCGGTGCAAACAGTCCCCGTTGCAACGGTTACAAAATGAGGTTGCCCGCAATACACAACTGTTCCAAGTTTGCCTTTTTACCAAGGCCTTCTCAGAAATGATATTTCGGACAACCTCGCAATTCTCTATTCAAAACGGGCTTTGTAGGCTATGCTACTGCCCCGTCTCTTTGGCAAATATTTTCCACGCCTGGTCCACAGTGCGGGTGCGGACGCCCCATGCCTTCTCTACTATCTCGCTCCGTGTACTGAGCGCCTGCTGCACCTTCTCCTCGAAAGCAGCCTTGGCCTGCTCTTTGACCTGCTGGTACGCCGTTTCCGCTTGCTGCTCGGCTTCCATACGCGCCGCAATGGCTGCTGCGAGCGCATCCTCGTAGGCAGCGTTGGCCTTCTGTTCGGTCTCCTTATACATCTTCTCAAGATGCAGTTCGCTCGCCTTGTAGGCCCTGGCTACCTCTTTTTGAGCATCCATGTAGGCGGCGTAGGCCTTCTCCGCCCGCCCCAGTACCGCAGCAAGAGACCCGCCAACATCTTCCATCTCCGCGAGTGCATCCCTGGACCGCTCTTCCGTCGAGACTACCGGCTCGACAGCTGTTTTAGCCCCTTTCTTCGCGCTTTCCTTTTCCGCCAAAGCTTTTCCTCCTTATGTCTTTTCTATTAAGAACCAAATTCTACAGCCTGCCAGACGAAAATGCAACCCCCGCGCATCAATCAGTGCCGCCTTCTTCATCCGCATCCGCATCTGCTTCTGCTTCTTCTTCCTCAACAGGGGGCATGGACTTGTGGTCTTCATACATGCGCGCCAGCATCTCTAAACGCGATTTTATTTTATCCCGAACAACTTCAGACCCTTTTTTCTCTTCTTCTTCCCCAACCTCGTCTACCAGTTGCCCGGCTGCCTCCGCCGTCACATCCAGTCCACCTGGTTCCGCAGCGGGCATCTCACGCGTCTGCTCAACCGGCCTTGCTACCTCCTCAACTTTCTCTGCCGGCGTCTTCTCAACCTCTTCAACCCCTGTTCCTGTCTCTCCAATCTCACTTGCGACTTCCCCGGATGCCCTTGCGGGTTCGTCCGTTGAGTCAGTTTCCTGCTCAACCCTGCTTATCGTTTCCTGGAATGCTTTTCGCGCCGCCTCGATGGCATTCTTTGCAGACTGGTGAACCGTCTGAGACCTGTACACGGCCTCCCTGGTCAACTGCCTTGACTCCTCAATAATCTCACTGGTCTGCTTCCCGGCGCCGGTAGCCCCGGTCAAGGACTGCGTTAAGACCCTGATGGAGGCTTCGGCAACTTCTTTGGCAACCCGTTTTGCTTCTTCTTCAGCTTCTCTGACCGCCCTGATAGACAACTCGGAAGCCTCCCTGGCCGCTTTCACTGATACTTCAGCCCGGCTGATGGCCTCCTGTGAGATTCTTATGGACTCCTCAGCAGCAGCTTTTGCCTCTTTTACCGCCTCGTCAGCGGACTCTCTGGCCGCCCTGGCGGCTTCTTCAGCCCTGGTGATAGAATCCTGCGAAGCCCGCATGCATTCCTCAGCAGCTTCCTTCACTGCCCTCATAGAAGCCCTGGCCGCTTCCCTGGCAGCAAATACCGAGGCCTCGGCCACGTCTCTGGCCGACCTGCCCACCTCTTCAGTCCTGGAAACTGCCTCCTGCAATGACCTTTCCGTCCGCTCGGTTGCTTCCCGGGCAACATTTCCAGCAGCCTCAGCAGCCTCCCTGGCCACCCTTTCTGCTGCACCAGAAGCTTCTATGACTTCAATTCCTATCTGCTCAGCCCTGCGGAGCGCTTCCTGAGATACCCTTTTTGCTTCCTCAGCAGCAGCCTCAGCAGCGTCTCTGGCCACCTTTTCTGCTGCGGCAGCGGCTTCCTTAGCTGCAACACCCATCTGCTCCGCCCGGCTCAGCGCTTCCTGAGATACCCT
>JACPPQ010000157.1 GCA_016190925.1 Chloroflexota bacterium
TCTACGGAAGGGTCTCGCAAAGACAAGTCTAAATTATTTTAAGACTATTAGTAACAGGACGAGTCCTGTTCTCGCCACTCGGTCACATGGCTCGACCACACGTCATTTACTGCCGCTTCCAGGACAGCCTGCCGGGGGTCGGGAATGGTGAGCAGCGGCGGAAGTTTGCGGCTATCAAACTGGCCCAGGAAGGGACAGCGCTTTTGCAGCGATAGTATGGTGGTACGCGCGCCACCGTACGCAATGTAGTTGACAAAGCGGGCATAAGGCTCCAGTTTCTCACGCGCATGCTCGCAGACTCGCCCCAGAAAATACTCGGTTTGTTTTTCTCTATGTCTGGCGAAGCGAGCCGAGGATGAGCCTCCCTGCCTGTGGCGCGCATGGACAAGCCCGGTACCCACCTTGCTGGCGACCAGCCTCTCTCCCTGGCACACGCCAACGGCATAAGCGCCCAAACGAACCAGAACAAGCGCAATCGTTAGTTGTTGCTTGAGCATGGAACGCACCGGTTCCACCTTATTGCCGATGGTGAAAAGTTTCTCCGTGACGGGAAACGGCGGAAGAATCAGACATATGCGCTGCGCACTCCAGAAAAGAACTGCCCCTGTTTCTGAGCGAAGAACGAGCGGCGCTATTTCTTTTGAAACATTTATATTAACGAGCCCTTTAAGTGAGGTCTCGATATCCGTCTCAGTTAAACCGGGCGGGAAATACAGTGACTTCGCATCTCCGCTCGCCGCCTCGAGTTCATCGAGCAAGGAAAGTGTCTTCGACCTGCTGAGCTTGAATTGTTTGGCTACGAACATAATGCTGTTGCTCCGAATGGACTACAATGAAACAACAGTCGCACCGTCCCCACCCTCGTTTCTACCGCCGGAGCGGAAGGCTTTCACCAGCGGATGAGAAGCCAGCAGGTCTCGCACAATGGCACGAACGGTTCCCGTGCCAAATCCGTGCACAATGCGCACTTCACTCATATTGGCCAGAGAAGCATCGTTGAGATAGCTGTCCAGCAGCGGTTCCACCTCATCAGCATGTTTTCCCCGCAAGTCAAGCTCCATTGGAACCGCCCGCCTGCTCGGCCTGCTGACAGCACGCACAGGCGCCGGCAGAGCTACTTTGGGGGAGGATTGTATTTTCACCACGTTGTCGAGGCTTAACGTCAGCCTGGTCTGGCCTGCCTGCACCTCGACCTGGCCCGATTCCTCTGACACCGACAGCACCGTTGCCCGTACATCCGCGTCCTTGAGCAACACCGTGTCACCGACTGCTATGCGACCATCATCCGCCGCCCCCGCCCGGCCAATTTGCGGCTTCGGCCGCCAGGACTCACCCTTGAGCTTCTCCTGCACGGCTGCCAGCGACTTTTTCGCCTGTTCAATCCGCTCTTTTGACTTTTCCTTGCGCAGTCCTGAAAGAGCTTCGCGGATTTCCCTCTGCAAATCTGCGGCCTCGCGAAGCACCTTGTCCCGCATGTCCTGGATTACCTGCCGCTCCCGCTCCATTAGTCGCCTGGCTTCGTTATCGAGTTCGGCTTTACGTAGCTCAACCTCCCCCAATCGCTTTTCAAGGTCTTTGCTCAATGACTCGGCTTTCAGCTTCTCGGTCATAACATCGGCAAGCATTTGCTCTAATTCCAGGGAGCCTCCGGAGAGCATTTCCCTGGCCTTGCTGACAATTCCGGGGGCGATACCCAGGCGTAAAGCGGTAGCCAGGGCATTGCTGCCGCCGGGGATACCCACCCGGAGACGATAGGTCGGCGTAAGCGTCACAGGGTCGAAGTCCAGCGAGGCATTTTGCAGCCCCGGAGTGGTGTGCGCGAACGCCTTGAGGTCGCCGTAGTGCGTGGTAGCTACGGTCATCGTCCCCTGCGACAGGAAGTGCAGCAGAATAGAGCGGGCCAGCGCAGAGCCTTCGGCGGGGTCAGTGCTCGTACCCAGCTCATCTAGGAGAACAAGGCTCTTTCTGGTAGTATTCTTAATAATACGCACAATATTGCTAATATGCCAGCTGAAGGTAGAAAGCGTCTGCTCTATATTTTGCTCATCGCCGATGTCAGCAAAGATACCATCAAAGACCGGTATGGAGCTTTCCGGCAAAGCTGGAATAGGAATACCTGCCTGCGTCATCAAGCTGAGCAGCCCGGCCGTTTTGAGAGCCACCGTTTTGCCGCCGGTGTTCGGCCCGGTGATTACCAGGCCGGAAAAGTCCTTTCCAAGCTCTACGGAGAGGGGCACAGCTTTTACGCCAAGCAAGGGATGTCTGGCTTCAGCAAGCTTCAGCACGCCTTTGCCGTCGAATGCATCCAGAGATGGCTCGGTTGCCCTCACTACACGGGCATACTTTCCCTTTGCCAGGGCTACGTCCAGCTCCGCCGCAAGTTCAATGCCTGCGCAAATCTCGGCTTCGTGCGCTCCCACCTCAGCGCTGAGGTCCTTGAGTATCCGCTCAACCTCGCGCTTCTCTTCCAGCACCAACTCCCGAAGCTCGTTCCCCAGTTCGACTGTAGCCCACGGTTCAACAAATACAGTGGCTCCGGTGTTGGACATATCATGGACGATTCCCTTGAGCTCTTTTCGCGATTCTATCTTCAAGGGAATGACATATCTGCCTTCCCGCTCGGTAACGATAGGCTCCTGGACAATCTTTTCTCCCTTCGACGACCTGACAATCGCCTCCAGCTTTTTCACCAGATGCTCACGCACATCCCTCATCCGCTGACGAAGCTCAATCAAGCGGGGTGAGGCTGTGTCCAGCAGTTCGCCGGAGGGCGCAATACAATCACCGATATTCTTTTCGATTTGCCGCTGTTCGACAATGCCTTCCGCGATGCTCCAGAGCAATGGAAGTTCCTTTGAGAGCTTTCCCAGGTTCCGGCGCAATTCGCGGATAGCCACCAGGGCAGACTGAATCTCCACCAGACGCTGAGGTTCAAGCACCTTATCCCTGGCTGCGAGCCTTACCGCTTCCCTGACATCTGTTATTCCGCCGATAGAGAAATACGGCTCCAGGGAAAGGAGCCGGCGCGCCTCACCCGATTGTTTCAGCAGCAGGGAAATCCGCTCGTAGTCCGTAAGCGGCTGCAGTTTCATGGCCATTTCCCGGCTCAACGAAAAAGAAGTGTAGCCAGCCAGGATTTCCTTTACGCGGGGGAACTCCAGCATCTCAAGACTTTTCTCATCCACGACAATATTGTAGCATCAAAAGCCTGGTTTGCTAAACTGAGCTTCCCGCGAAACGCGCTTATGGCTTAATTTCAATGTCTATTATGTCATTCCCCGCGAAGCTTGTCCCGTTCACGGTGAACCGTTCAGGGTGAACCCGTACTCCGATACGGGAGCGGGGAATCTACTTTATGCGTTATTAGACCCTCCGCCTTCGCGGAGGGTGACAGTTTTGCGGGAAACTCGTCTAATAAAACAATTTGTCATCCGCCTCAGGCGCACCCGCGAACGATGAAAATACACTAATGTCATTCTCCGCGCAGGCGGAGAA
>JACPPQ010000156.1 GCA_016190925.1 Chloroflexota bacterium
GCCCGATACCACTTCGCCCGTAATCTCAGGTGTGTCAGCGACTCCTGACGTCACATCCGCCGTAATCACGTGGCAGACAGATGAGGTCGCTGACTCTCTTGGGGACTATGGGCTGACTGCTACCTACGTTTCGAATGTGTCAGACGCGGCGCTGGTAAAGAACCATAGCATTACCCTGACAGGACTGGCGGCAGCGACCGCTTATCACTACCGGGTCACCTCGAAGGATGTTGCCGGTAATACCGCCGCATCGGGCGATTTTACTTTTACCACGGCTACCGTGCCTGATGCCCCGCTGCCTGCACCTGTTGCAATGGCGGGAGGAGGTGGGGGAGGCTTCTCTGGTGGTGGAGGCGGAGGCGGAGGCGGGACCTTTGTGCCAACCTCCGCGGTGGCTGGAGAAGGTCTTACCTCTCCGGCCCTGATAGAAATAACGAAGACAACCGCCATTGTGCAGCAAAACGCCCGGCTGACGAGCACGGACGGGAAAACCACTTTATCTATTGGCAAAGGGACCAAAATGACCGGTTCCGACGGTAAGCCGGTGACTGCCCTTTCTCTCGCCAGTGTGGTCTCACCTCCGGAGCCACCGCAAGATAAGGCAATATTAATCGCCCTGGACCTCGGCCCTGATGGGACCATCTTTGCGCCCTTCGCCACGCTGGCAATAAAGTTCGATGCCAGGGCACTGCCGGAAGGGGTCAAAGCGGATGAGCTATACATTGCGTTCCGGGACGGGCAGCAGTGGCAGCAACTGGAAAGTACTGTAAATCTTTCCACCAGCACGGTCTCAGCCAGAGTGACTCATTTCACCAATTTTGCGGTGATGGGTGTCACACCGGTAAAGTCTGTTCCTGCGCCGGTTCAGACACCTGCGCCCGCCCCGGCACCGGAACCAGCAACACCAGCCCCCATCCCAACTCCGGAACCAGCGCCTGCGCCGTTGCTAACGCTTGCGCCGGAGCTGCCGGCCACGGCTCCATCGCCCTCCGTTACTCCTGGAACAGCTCTCGCTCCTGAGGCAGTACACCCGCCTGAAATTTTGCCAGCAACTCCTCCGCAGGTATCGGCACCTGTGACACAGCCTGGACCAAATCCCGGGCTGACTCCGGGTCTTGCCATCGGGCTAGGTGCTGCGGTAATTTTGGTGGTAGCTGTCTTATTCTTGAAAAGAAAGCCCTTCTAACATTCGAATACTGGTGCCGTAATTTTTGTTGCAGGCTGGAGCATTCCGGGGAGCGCTTTTCTCATCTGAAGGCGTGATTGCTTCCGGCTGATGTGGGTTTAACGGTTACTCAGGCGACCGGTTTATGCTAGAATGAGTGTTAACATACGTTTCCAAAGAGCAGCCGGATAACATCCTCAGTGAAAAGTGTTGTGGTTATCGAAAAAGGCACCGCTGCCGAAATTACGTCCAGGGGCAAAGCACGGTAATGGTCGGAGGGCAAGTCCATCGATTCGAGTAGTGCCCGGGTTCGGGTAGTTCCGTTAACAGTGTGAGGAGGGCGGCTATCATGTCAAATCAAAGCGGCTACAGTAGCAAGATTCTGAGGATTGACCTGACTGGAAGAAAAATCGGTCAGGAGGTACTCGATGAGGCAACTGGCAGGAAGTATCTCGGCGGCACCGGTATCGGCGTAAACTACCTCTACCAGGAGGTTGCCCCCGGCATTGAGTGGAATGGCCCGGATAACCGGCTGGTTCTGGCTTCCGGTCCGCTCGGAGGCACTAGAGTGGGAGGTTCGGGGACCTTCTCGCTGGTTACCAGGGGGCCACTCACCAACGGGGCATCTTCAACTCAGGCAAGCGGGTTTATGGGGGCCTTCCTGAGGTCTTCAGGCTTCGACGGTATTATTATACAAGGTGCCGCAAGCAGGCTGACCTATCTTTATATCCACGATGGTATCGCTGATTTCAGGGATGCCACTCATTTGGCAGGGAAAGACACCTGGCAAACCGAAGAACTCATCCGCAAAGAACTGCAAAAATCGGAGCGCGATTTGAGCGTGTTTAGCATCGGCCTCGCTGGAGAGAACCTGGTCAAGTTTGCCTCCGTGGTGGGAGACAGGGGACATGCGGCAGCCCATAACGGTGCGGGCGCGGTGATGGGTTCAAAGAAATTGAAGGCCATCGCCGTTGCCCGGGGGAGAGGGGTTGTGCCTGTTGCAGACAAAGAGAGGCTCGATTTTCTGGCCAAAGAGCTATTTGAAAAGGTCGCCGGAACACCCGCAAGCCCCGGCTACCGCACGTTCAAGTTCGGGACCACGGGAGACATTGCTACCTGCCGTTCCAGGCTGGCAGCAGCGACACTGCCGATAAAGAACTATACCACTAACCTTTTCCCGGACTATGAAAGCTTCGCGCGGGAGAACGTCGATAAGGTTTTCGAAAATAAGCGTACTCCCTGCTGGGCATGCCGCTTCAACCATTGCCGCATGCTCACGGTCAAGGAAGGTCCGCACGCAGGCTATAGCGGCGATGAGCCCGAATATGAACAGTGGGCCGATTTTGGGCCGCTTATAGGTCAGAGCGACGTGGTTTCGGCATTTGTCCTCAGCAACGAGGTCGACCGTCTCGGCATGGACAGCAACGAGGCCGGATGGCTGCTCGCCTGGCTGATGGAATGCTATGAAAAAGGGCTTCTCACCGATAGTGACACCAATGGGGTCGAGATGCGCTGGGGTAATTTCGAATCGGCAAAAGTCATGTTGCGTAAAATCGCCAATCGCGATGGCATTGGCGATGTACTGGCTGAAGGAGCAATGCGTGGAACATCACGCTTTGGAACAGAGGCTCAGAAACTTGCGGTCTATACCAGGAAAGGTAACACCCCCAGAGCGCATGACCACAGGAGCCTGTGGCAGATGATATTGGATACCTGCGTCTCTGATACCGGCACGGATGAGGCCGGCTCTGGTTTGGCAAAGCCGCAGGATGTGGGGCTATCCAGAGATGCCAACCCTTTTTCCCCTGAGGTTGCGGCAAAAATGGTTGCCGGGACGGTCCATCGGATGCCTTTGGACGACTGTCTCGGGGTATGCCGGTTCAATACGCGAGGGGTCGGTATAGAATACCTTACCGAGATGCTGAAAGCGGCCACCGGTTGGGACCTCAGCGCTGAGGAAACCTCGATGGTGGGCCTCAGGGTAGTCAATCTGCTCAGGGTGTTCAACCTACGTCACGGCCTGACAGCGGAACTGGAAGCGCCCTCTCTCCGGTACAGCTCGGCGCCAGTAGATGGGCCCTTTCAAGGGAAAACCATTGCCCCGCTGTGGCGCGAGACAGTTCAGAATTACTACGGGCTGATGGGTTGGGATAGCGAAACAAGCAAGCCTCTTCCGGAGACTCTGAGGAGATTAGGGCTGGAACACGTTATCAAAGACATTTGGTGATGCAAATTCCCTTAGCTTTTGGCTTCTATGATGGAATGCGGACCAACAGAAGTGGGGGTAGTGGAAATGTCTCATTCGTTATATCGGCAGGGTACTTATGAAAGTCTAAGCGATGACTTCGTTATTTTGACCTCTCCTGGCAGGAAATTTGAGGACCTGCCGGCAAGAGTTAGCCGGTTCCGTGAGATTGGATTTCACCATGGTGCGGTGAACGTTCCCGGAGTTCAATCCTCAACTTCACTGCGTCACCTGGTCTACGATAACAGGGAAAACATGTGTAGGACTCTCAAAGACCTGGAAAAAGCGGAGCTTGGACTCTCTGTGATGGTTTCAGGCTTGCGCGACCAGGTAGGCGGGTGCTGCCAGTCAATCGGTCTAAAGCCGCATACCGTGAACCAGTCACTTGGACTCTGGGGAAGAACGGAAAAGCTGCCTCCGTTCCCCGTTCTCGAAATTACCACGATGTGCGGCCACGGACGGGTGGCGCCGAGTCTGGTCTGGAAGATGGCTGACGGGGTCAAGCGCCAAAGCCTTGATGTGAAGGCTGCCGGACGCCAGATGGGCAAGCTCTGTCTCTGCAATATTTTTAACGAGGTGCGTGCCGCCAGGTTGCTCAAAGGACTGGTTGCTAACATTGAGGCTGGTATCATTGCCCTGCCAGCGATTCCAAAGAAGCGCGCAGCCATCAAGTATTTCGGTATTACAATAGATGATACCAGGTGTACCTCTTGTCTGGAGTGCCTCCCTTATTGTCCGGTGGGAGCAATCGTAGAGTCTTCCGATGGCACTGGAGTTGCCATCGATGCAGAGCGTTGCACTGAGTGCGGGTTGTGCCGGCAGGCCAAGGTATGTCCCGTGGATGCCATCGTGGGAATGGACTTGACCTGGCCCCGGAGTTTGCGGGGCAAGTTCCAGCAGCCTTATGCGCCCTACCGCTCTGTTCCCGGACTGGCAAAGGCCAGCATGGCCGTGAGCTACAGCGAAGAAGGTTTTGTGTTTCGCCGTAATGAGTTTCCATCCGAACATACCAACGACGTCACCGGCCTGCTGGGGCAAGGGGAGGCTGTGATAATGGTGGAACTGGGACGGCCGCACCTGGGCGCTACCTTCCGTGACGTGCAGAAGTTGCTGCAAACCCTGGGCCCGCTCGGTTTGGACTTGCGGCAACAGTACCCGGTTTCCGACGAGAGGAGTTCAATGGCGGAAATCGTCGCCAGTTCTTCCGAGGGGGTTCTCCTGCCGGAGATTCTGGAAGAAAGAGCGGGGTGGGTGGTTCTGAAGATGGTTGCGCCCGAACGGAAGGTCTCTGAAACGGTTCGGCGCCTGCAGCAGGTAGCTCAGGAGATTGATACAATCTTTGGCCTCAGTATTGTCTCACGCGTAAGCAAAGATGGTAGCACTATTGCGGAGAGGGTTGCTTCTGAAACTGGCGTGTCGCCAGCGGTCACCTGCAAGACAAATGTTGGCCTGGGGCGTCCCCTGGCTGAGGAATAGGCTTAGTTACATAAATAACCATCCAAATGATTCCGTTCGCCCTGAGCCTGTCGAAGGGCGCCGCCGTGGTTCGACAGGCTCACCACGAACGGCTGTATCATTACGCGAACTCTTGCAACTAAGCACTAGCTTTGCCGCAGGGATTGTAACCCAGTTCCTGACCTTGTCGGTCGATATCCAGGCTGAACAGTCGCTCTACGGGGAGCAGAGTTCCGGACATGGCTAGCCTGGTGTCTACCGCCTTCAGATACCGCTTGCATTTCTCGCATACGTAGAGACGGTGCATCTTTTCATCGGTATAATATGCCAATGAGTCCGGGTCTTGATTGCCGCAATAAGGGCATTCCAGCCTCTGAAAGAGCCATTCGGCGTCACACCTGGAGCAGACCAGCCATCTTGCCCCGTTTTCTCCCTTCAGCAGCGCAAAGTCGGGGTTTCCGCCGCAAACGGGGCAGTAACCGCGGCGCCATCTCTCCTGGTTTACCATGGGAAGTAAAGTCCTGGAATAGCTGGCCAGGAAGGGCTTCAACGTCGCGTGAATCATATCCTCCATGACGCTTGCCGGCTCACATGGAAGCGCCAGACCCCCAAACCATCTCCTGACCATTTCTTTTTTCAGCGGCCTTGCGGCATCGTCCGGTACCTTGCCGAATAGTTCGGCATAATCGGTAAAGACGGCAGCTACATTTGAGAAGGTTTCCTGCAAAAGCGTCCAATCAAGATGGAGTTCGTCGAAGGTTAACAGGGGGACCCCTGTTTGCACCCGCTCGGAGACAGCCTCGACGGTCAGACCGATTTTAGGCGTGCCGATGAGATGTTCGGTCTCCGATTGAATGCGCAGTAGCCTCTTGTAGAACTCCAGAAGCAGGGGAATGACCCCTCCCTTTCTCTCGTCCTCGTCAAGCTTGCTGGCAATAGGGCTGTAACCGATGTCTTTTAGTGTCATCCTGTCTTCCCTCCGTGGCTTCCAACCAGCACTTTCTCACGGTTTGCCGCTGCAGCTTGCGCATGGGTTGCGGCAGTGATTTCCTCGAACCATCTGGCATGATGTGCTCTGGCATATTCGGCAGACACCGTGCCGCGGGTCATGGCGCTCCAGGAGCCGGTCCTGAGCGGGCGCATGAGCGGGTGTGCCACAGACAGGTAAAGATGCACGAACAGCATGGCGCCGGTAACAATGAAAGCCACGTCATGTGTAAAGATGGCCCACAGGAAACCGGTCGGGGCAATGGTATCCCTGGCAAACCACATCACAGCCCCGGTGGCTACGAATACCACGCCGAAGACCACGGTCAGGAACCACCACATCTTCTGGCCGGTATTCATGTGTCCCTGGGGTGGCATGGCGCTCTCATCGGCCAGGAAGTAATAGGCGGGAGCAGCCTTCAGCCAGTCCAGGTCTCCGCTCCCCCAGGTGAAGGCTTCCTTTAGAGCTCTCGCTGCCTTTCCAGGATAAATCAGGGCGAATATCACTGGCGCTGCCACCAGGAGAACGGCGGCAATCCGGTGAATCAGGCGCGTCCAGCTGTCCTGTGCCGCGATGGCAAGGGGCGGAATGAAAAGGATGAGGCCGGTAATAAAAAGTAACAGGAAGGAAGCTGTGTTAAACCAATGCAGCACACGGACCGGCTTTGAATATTTCTCAACTTCTTGATACGCCATTCTACTCCTCCTTCTTGCCGGGCAGTTCTCTGGTTATCTTGGCTTCCCGTGCGACAATGTAGTTCAGTCCCAGTCCTACCAGTGTCAACCCTCCGACAGCCCAGCCCATGGGCTGAATTACGTCCTGCCAGGCGATAGCCGCCGGTGGGACCTTCGGGTCTTTGGGCAGTCCGTAGACTTCCGGGGCTTCGTCAAGGACGTACATGACGTGCAGGCCGCCCAGCTCCTTGTCGCCGTAGAAGTAGGCGTTGGTGAAACCTTTGACCTTGAGGTCATCGACGCGTTTTCTGCCCAGTTTCACCAGTTCATCGCGGTCTCCGAAGAGCAAGGCGTCAGTGGGACATGATTTGACGCAGGCTGGCTCCATACCTTCGGCAATGCGGTTGAGTCCCGGGGTGGTGCATAAGGTGCACTTGTCCATCTTGGTGAAGACACCGGTCAGTCCGTTCTTAGTAAATCTGGGTACATCGAAAGGACAGGCCACACAGTATCCGCAGCCGGTGCATGTGTCCTTATCGTAGGATACGGCACCATCCTCATTGTGGTAAACGGAATGGTTGGGGCAGACCTTGACACAGGCGGCATCGGTGCAGTGCATGCAGGAGCGCCGGTTGAACAGGAAGCGCACTTTGCCGTTCCTTTCGATTTCGCGGAAAGTAGTTTTAATCCACGTCTGGGGTGAAAGGTCAGCCGGATTCTCGTAGCTGCCGGTGTTTACTTCCTTCACCCCGTCTTGCTGCTGAGGTATGACTTCATCGTTTGTGTTCCACTGCTTGCAAGCTACCTGGCAGCCGCGACAGGCCGTGCAGCGTGTTGCATCGAACAGGATTGCTTTATCTGCCATCGTTCCCTCCTATTCGCCGAGGCGGACTCGGCTACAATTCTCAGGCCTTGCGTACGTCTACCAGGAAGGCTTTATATTCGGGTATATGCGTGTTAGCATCACCGACATGGGGTGTGAGCAGGTTGCCGCTGTCTCCGGTGGACAGTCCGATGTAGCCCCAATGCCAGATAAGGCCTACCTGGTGCACAATCTTGCCGTTCATCTGGAAAGGCTTGAAGCGCTTGGTAACAACGGCCACCATCCTGACCTGTCCTCTGGCTGACTCTACGATGACCTTTTCGCCGTTCTTGATGCCCTTTTCCGCTGCCAGCTCTTCGCTCATCTCCACGAAAGGCTCCGGCATTGCTTGCACTAGCCAGGGGCAGTTGCGCGTCATTTGTCCGCTCTGCCAGTGCTCGGTTATGCGATAGGTGCTGGCCGCAATTGGGAAGCGGTCCGGTTCGCCATGTTCCTGAGGCCTCCATATTCTAACGGCAGGGTTCACTTGCTGCTTTGATACCAGGTTCTGAATTGGAGATTCCCACGGCTCGTAGTGCTCGGGTAGCGGCCCCTCAGCCATACCGGGGCCGAACAAGCTGGCCGTTCCGTCCGGTTTCATGATGAAGGGAAGCTTGGTGGCCTTGGGGTCGACTGCCATCGGAGGCTGAGCGCCATCGGGCACATCTCCAACCCATTTACCGTCCTGCCACCAGATGACCGGGTGCTCTTTGTCCCAGGGGACGCCGTTGAGGTCAACCGAGGCGCGGTTGTAGATGATGCGCCTGTTCACTGGCCAGCACCATGACCACTTGGGAAAGAGCCCTACATTGAATTTATCGGGAGTAGAGTCGCGCAGGCTGGCCCTGTTGCCCGGTATGGGTGCGTTTGGTTCCTTATCAGGCTCCACGTAGCTGGCGCAGAAAATCCAGCAGCCGGAAGTGGTGGTACCGTCCGCTTTCAGGTTGGCGAAAGTGTCCATCAGTTTGCCTGTGGTAAGGTCATAGCCGTTGATTTCTTTGGCGACTGCCCGTACATCGGGATGGCCGGAACCATAGTCCCAGGTGAGCCTGGTTATTGCCTCGGCGTTGGGGCCGCCTTCTTTGCTGTAAAGCTCCTTCAGCTTGCGGACGATAGCGGTCATCATGAAGAGGTCATCTTCGGCCTCACCAGGAGCGTCTGCGCACTTGTAGCGCCACTGCATCCACCGGCCGCTGTTGGTGACGCTGCCTTCCTTTTCATAGGAGCTCCTGGCGGGCAGAAGGAAGACCTCGGTCTGGATACTGGCGGGGTTGACGCCCGGACGCTTCCAGAAGTTGGCGGTCTCAGTCTGCCACATGTCTGCGACCACCATCCAATCGAGCTTGTCCATTGCTGAGCGCTCCTGGTTGCTGTTGGGGCCGCCCACCGCAGGGTTCTGCCCCCAGACCAGCAATCCCTTGATTACACCTTTTTCCATTGCCTCGAACAGGGCGATATGTGAGTAATTCTTGCCCACTTCGTTCTTGGGCAGGTAGTTGAAGCCGAACTCGTTGTCCTTGGTGGCTGCGCCGCCGTACCATGCTTTGAGCAGGCTGACTACGTACTTGGGTGTGTTCGACCACCAGTTGAGGCTAAGCGGGTCGGTGCTCTTAGGTGTGATGCGCTCCAGGTACTTCTCCAGGGTGTGGTCGGAATCCTCTATCATTTTCAGGTATCCGGGGAGGATATGGTAGAGCAGTGCGAAGTCAGTGGAACCTTGTACGTTGGACTCGCCTCTCATGGCATTGATGCCGCCTCCGGTAACTCCGATATTGGCCAGGAGCATCTGGAGGATGCCGTATGCGCGGATATTCTGTGCACCTACGGTGTGCTGGGTAGTCCCCATTGCGTACATGATGGTCCCTGCCTTCCCGGGTTTTCCTGTGGCAGCGTATGTCTTGCAAACTTCCAGGAAGACATCCACAGGAGTGCCACAGATGGCGTTGACCTTCTCCGGGGTATAGCGGGCAACATGCTTTTTGAGAAGCTGGAAGGCGCAGTTGGGGTCTTTCAGAGTCTTGTCCTGTTTGGGGATGCCTTTCTCGTCTCTCTGTGGCTGCCATGTGGCCTTATTGTAGTTTCTCTTAGAAGCATCGGCCTCGTTGAGGCCACCGGCGTACCCCGAGAATAGCCCATCCAGTTCGATGGGTCCTTTATAATCAGGATTAATAAGGTAGGAGGCGTTGGTGTATTCCGTGATATAGGTCATGTTGTAGTTCTGGGGGTTCTTTTCGATGTCGTCCAGAACATACTTAATCATGCCGTTGAGGAAAGCAATGTCGGTCCCCGACCTCATCGGGGCGTAGATATCAGCCTTGGCCGATGTCCTGGTAAACCTGGGGTCGACGCTGATGAGCTTGGCGCCCTTGTCTTTGGCTGCCATAATCCATCGGAAGGAGGCCGGGTGGTTCTCGGCAGGGTTGCCTCCCATAGCGAGGATGCAGTCCGCGTTGGCAATGTCATTCCAGTGGTTGGTCATTGCCCCGCGCCCGAACGATTCCGCCAAACTGGCGACAGTGGGGGAATGTCAAAGACGGGCGTGGTGCTCGATATAGAGCATTCCAAGCGCCCGGTTCATCTTGGTAAGCAGGTAGCACTCCTGGTCGTCCAGGGCAGAACCGCCCAGGTGAGCAATGGCTTCCGTCCGGTTGACTGTTACACCCCTGGAGTTCTTTTCAACGAAAGCTGAATCCCTGGTCTTTTTGATGCGTTTGGCAATCTCATCGATGGCCCAGTCCCAGGTTTTTTCCTCCCAGTCTGCTCCGCCCGGCCTGCGGTACAGGACTTTTTTGAGACGCCAGGGGTTGTCTGCGGATAGCTGGCGCAGCGTCTGCCCTTTGATGCAGGCGGCACCCTGGTTAATGGGATGGTCCGGGTCGCCCTCGATATTTACTACCTTGCCGTTTTCAGCAGCGACAATGAATCCGCAGCCAGTGCCGTCATAGGGACAGATTGTGGTTTTTTCGCCTATCTTTTTTTTGAGTGGCAAAGAAATGTGTGTTCTCGCTTCGGTTTTCACAGGCTTGAGCGAACCGAGCAGGAACACACCACCTGCCCCCGCACCGGAGGCTTTTAGGAAATCTCTTCGGGTTAGTTCCACTTTACCCTCCTTTCAGCTTGAATTATTATCGCGCTGTTTTAGTTTCCATAAGTCCTCCGCTATTTTTTCACCGTTAGAACCTTCCGGGTCGGACTAAGGCATATTTGCTAGTAAAGCAATTCCGCAACGCAGGGCGTTTGCTTACGTAAAACAGGTACTATTTTGTCTAACATCTCCTGCATTTTTTATTTCCACATATAGCATATGTCATAAATCTTACCATGTCAATATTCGGGCACGAACAGGGTGAATATATCCGCTCGAAATAGGATAAAATCTAATCTAAATCTAAGGATTAGTTTTGGAGAGGGTATCATTGAACTCTGCAAACTCAACAACCAGGTGATGCCCAAATTGACAATCTTTTTAGGCAGGATGTAAAATACTCCTCGGTTGTGCTTACAGTTTACATAATACTCCTACTCATATACACACTTCGGTTTCATCTAATCCCGCTTAAAGGAGTTCCATGGTTCCAGGCCGTGAAGTGTATTGGAATATCCAGTACGGTCAGTTTCTCTACGTGCTGGCAGCGATAGTAATCGGAATCATGGTCTTTGCTTTCTACCGCCGCGTCCGGCTGTGGCGTCTCGGCAGGCCGGAAAACAGGGTCGACCATCTTGGCAAAAGACTCCGTTCGTTCCTGGTCGCCGCCGTAGTTGACGGCCTGTTTCATCGCAAGTTCCTGGAGATGTTCCGCGGCGTCGGCCACCGCCAGACCACCTCAGACGACCTTAAGCCCAGGGACTTCTACCCCGGGTTTGCTCATTTCCTCATCTTTGCCGGCCTGGGCATGTTGCTCCTCGCCACCTTCCTCGATTTCATCAGCCATTATTTCTTCCACTTTCTCACGGGAGGCGTCTACCTTGCCTTTTCAGTTGTGGTCGATTCCTTCGGCATTCTGGCAATAATCGGCGTGGTGCTGGTCATCATCCGTCGCTACGGCCAGAGGCCGACCAGGTTGGACAACAGGCCGGAGGACCTGGTTGCGCTGGTGCTTATCCTAGTAGCGGTACTCACCGGTTACGTAGTCGAAGGGTTCCGCATCGCTGCCACCGAGCTTGTCAGGACACCGGATTGGGCGCCATGGTCGCCCGGAGGATACGTCCTTGCCCGCGCCTTTAGCGGGCTGAACATGGAAACCTTGTTAGGATGGCACCGCGGCATGTGGTGGGTGCATCTTAGCATCAGTCTCGGCGTTGTGGCTTATGTCGCCCTCTCCTGGAACAGGCTGTGGCACATCATCGTCTCCCCTATGAACTACTTCTTCAGGTCGCTGGCGCCGAGGGGAGCTTTGTCAATCGTCGACCTTGATGGCGAAAGGTTCGGCGCGGGAAGGATTCAGGACTTCACATGGAAGCAGCTATTGGACCTGGATGCCTGCACCCGCTGCGGACGTTGCCAGGAAGCCTGCCCGGCCTATGCCGCCGGCAAGCCGCTCAATCCCAAGAAAGTCATCCTGGACTTGAAAGACCAGATGGTTGAAGAAGGCAAGAGCAAAACACCAACTCCCGTGCGCGATATGATAACTGAGCGGGTAGGGGAGGAGGAGGTATGGGACTGCACCACCTGCCGCGCCTGCCAGGAGGCGTGCCCGGTAGCCATCGAGCACGTCCAGAAAATCGTGGACATGCGGCGCGACCTCGTTTTGATGAGGGTCAAATTCTCGACCGAGCTTAAAGGTTTCTACAAGAACATCGAAGAGAACGGCAATCCCTGGGCCAAATCTCCCGTGTCTAGGGGCAACTGGGCGGAGGGGTTGGGAATCAAAAAGCTGGGACAGGACACGGCTACCGATACCCTTTACTGGGTTGGCTGCCTCGCTGCCTATGACGAGCGTATTTCCAGGATTGCCATAGCCGTGAGCAAGCTGATGAAGTCGGCGGGGGTCGATTTTGCCATCATGGGCAAAGAGGAAAGGTGCTGCGGCGATGCTGTGCGCAGGTCGGGGAACGAGTACCTCTTTCGAAAGTTGGTCGACCGCAATATCGAGGTGCTGAAAAAGAACAATATCAAGCGCATCATCACCCACTGTCCGCACGGCTACAACGCCTTCAAAAATGAGTACCCTAAATTCGGGGGGGACTTTGAGGTCTTGCATCACACCCAGCTTATCGCTGACCTGCTGTCGAAGGGGGCGCTCAAAGCGCCTCAGAAGGAACTGGACAAGAGAGTCACCTTCCACGACCCCTGTTATCTTGCCCGCTACCATGATATATATGATGCTCCCAGGCAGGTAATGGCAAGTATACCCAAACTGGACCTGGTGGAGAAGTTCCAGTGCAAGGAGAAGACCTTCTGCTGTGGCGGCGGCGGCGCTCGCATGTGGATGGCTGAAAGTGGCGGAGGCCGCAGAATCAGCGAGGTGCTCCTCGACCAGGTGAAGGCAGTCAAGCCTGATGTGCTGGTGACTGCTTGCCCCTACTGCATGACCATGCTCGATAACGAGGTCAGGGAGAAAGGTCTGGAGACGGCTATCCAGGTGTTGGATATTGCCGAGCTTTATCGGAATTCGCTGGGGGAATGATGTAACGGTTCATCATTTGTTGCACAAGCGATTTTGTACAGATGAATTATTAAGCACTGTCACTGCGATGGCGACCTGCCAAGGCTTTAGCAGGCGGGAGCCCGAAGCAATCTCAACCAGTGTATATAGATAAGCTCTGAGATTGCTTCGCTACGCTCGCAATGACACTTGGAAACTTCGCTTTTCGGGTTGCTAAAGGCCTCTTTACTATGGAGGGTGATATCAAGATGACGGGCGCTAAGGGAATCTGGGTCTTCATCGAGTCCGAGAGGGACGAAATAAGGAAAGTCTCCCTAGAGACATTGTGTGAGGCCAGGAAACTGGCGAACGGTCTGAACGAGGAGCTTTGCGCCCTCCTGCTGGGCGATAAAGTGGAGTCGCTAGCGGAACTGCCCCCTCACTATGGCGCTGACAGGGTATTCCTCATGCAGCACGAATCACTTTCCTATCATAACGTGGATGCCCACCTGAACGTGGTTGCCAACCTGGTCAAAGAGAACTCGCCGCGCATTCTGCTGTTCGGTTCGACACCACTGGCAAAGGAGCTTGCTCCCCGGCTGGCAGCGCAGCTGAGGGTGGGACTGGTCACAGATGCCGCCGATGTCAAGATAGACGCCAGCGGAAAGCTCGTGGTGAGGAAACCGGTCTATGGAGGCAAGGCTCACGCCACCTTTGCTTGCGCTCCGGCCACTCCGCAGATGGCAAGTGTTGCTCCCGGCTTTATGGATGTAAAGCCACCAGATGCGAGCAGGAAGGGTGAGGTGGTCAAGCTTGCTCTCGTGGCCGGTGGTAAGACGAACGTGGAGTTTATAGAGTTCATCAAGGGAGATCCGCGGACAGTCGCTATCACCGAGGCGGAGATGATTGTGGCGGTAGGGCGTGGGCTTGAGAAGAAGGAGAATCTCTCGCTTATAGAGGAGTTGGCTGATAAGTTAGGGGCCTCCATCGGCGGCTCCCGCGTAGCCGTAGATAACGGCTGGGTGCCTGCGGAGCGCCAGGTCGGGATGACCGGCAAGACCGTGGCCCCCCGTCTGTACATTGCCTGTGGTATATCGGGCCAGTATCCGCACACCGTTGGCATGGAGCGCTCCGGCACAGTCATGGTAATCAACACCGACCGCAACGCTCCTATGTTCAAGCTTGCGGACATAGGCGTTCTTGGGGATGTGAGCCAGGTAGTTCCGGCTATCTCGAAGCGTCTCAGTGAGGTGATTGCTCCTCCGAAGGAGAAGGCGCAGTGAACATCGTGGTTTGCGTCAAAGAGGTCCCCAACCCCACCTTCCCGGTAGAGGTTGACATCCAGAAGAACGCTGTCAAAAGCGAGGAGTGGAACTACGTCATCAATCCTTACGACGAGGTTGCCCTCGAGGAAGCGGTGCGAATCAAGGAGAAATTCGGGGGGCAGGTCACTGTTATCACGCTGGGTGCAGAGCGCGCCGGGGCAATACTGCGGAAGTGCCTGTGCATCGGGGCAGACAGGGCGATTCTTATTCCCAGCGACTCTGCCTTTGCCTGGGATGGTTTTGCCATAGCGAATGTTCTCTCGAAGGCGATAAGCCGTCTGCCGCACGATATTGTCCTCTGCGGCTACCAGTCCATAGACCGGGGCGGCGCCGAGGTAGGCAGCATCATCGCCGAGCTTCTGGGTTTGCCGGTGGTCACCGCTGTGGTCAAGCTCGACATAGCTCCTGACGGAAAGAGCGCCACGGTGTGTCGCCGGTTGGAAAGAGGAGCCCGGGCAGTCAAGCGAAGCCCGCTTCCCGCACTCTTCACCGCCGACCTTATGCTCAACGAGCCGCGCTATCCTACCCTGCCGTGTATTAAGTGGGCATTGAAACAGGAAATAGAGAAGCTGGATGTAAAGTCGCTGGGCGTGGAAGCGGGTCCACTGACCGAGTTCGTCACCATCTCCAGGCCGCCGCCCAAGAAGGTGTTTATCCCCACCGGCGCTCTCTCACCCGCGGAGCGCATCAAACTGCTCACCGGCGGCGGAGCGGCCAAGAAGAGCAGCAGCAACATTGTTGAAGGCGCCCCCCACGAAGTCGCCAAAAAAGTGGTGGATTTCCTGGCCGAGAAGAGGTTTTTGCTGTAAACGCCTGACTAAACTCCAATCCTGATTGAGAGCACTGCATTAACAATGAACAGTACCATCAGGACAACGGTCATCTGGAACAAGGTTTTTTCCAGTCCGCGCTTGGTGCGGTAGACGGTATCAGCCTGACCGAAGATGCCTCCCAGCCCCCCGCCCTTGGTCTGAAGTAAAGTAATAAGTATGATAGCCACCGCCAGCACAATCTGAGCTACATAAAAGTAAATCTGCAATTCTATCCTTCCTCAAGTTTTTTCGCCAATAGTTCATTTATCACGGCCGGATTGCCCCGGCCCCTGGTTGCTTTCATTACCTGCCCGACCAAGAATTTCAATGCCTGCGTCTTTCCTGCCCTGTAATCCGCTACCGCCGACTGATTATTTTTTATCACGGTGACTATTTCCGCTTCAAGCGCGGAAGTATCACTTATTTGTGCCAGTCCCCTCTGCGCAATGATTTCGTCCGCGCTCTTCCCGGCCTTGAACATCTCCTCAAGCACGTCTTTTGCCGTGAGCGCATTAATGGTCCCGTGAGTGGATAAAATCAGCCCGCAAAGCCTCGCCGGGCTGACCTTTTCAGCGAGCTTATTTATATCGATGCCAGTGGCATTGATGATGCGATTAGTCTCTCCCAGCAGCCAGTTGCTAATTTCCTTTGCGCCTTTCTCATCCGAGAGCTTCTTGAACTCTTCCGTACCCAGGCAAGCCTCGAAGTAATCCGCCATGTCCTTGGAGGCGACAAGCAGACTGGCATCATACACAGGCAGCCGGTAATCCATAACAAAGCGGTCGCGCTTTGCTTCTGGCAGTTCGCATAGCCCCGCTCTGAGCTCCTGCACTCTCCCCTGCGCCAGCATAAGGGGCGGCAGGTCAGGCTCAGGGAAATAGCGGTAGTCATGGGCATATTCCTTGCTGCGCTGCGATACGGTCTTTCCTGTTTCGTCAACCCAGCCCCTAGTCTCCTGGATAAGCTTCTTGCCTTCTCCAAGCGCCTTTTCCTGGCGCTTTGCCTCATACTCCAGCGCCTGGTACACAGCCTTGAAGCTGTTCATATTTTTCACTTCTACCTTTGGCGTGGTCTCATTCTCACCCAGGCGCAGGCTGATGTTGGCATCACATCTGAAGCTGCCCTCCTCCATGTTGCCGGTCGAAACGCCCAGGTATTGCAGGATGCTGCGCAGCTTGATGAGGTACTGTCTAGCTTCTTCCGGAGAGTGCAGGTCCGGCGCGCCGACGATTTCCATAAGCGGGACTCCGGAGCGGTTGACATCAATCAGGCTGTATGACTCTCCATTCGGAACAGCGCGGTGAAGCAGCTTGGAGACATCCTCTTCCAAGTGGACACGGATTATCCCTACCTTCTTTGTCTCACCATCGACGTCTATCGTCAGCCAGCCGTTTCGCCCGATAGGAGCATCGTACTGCGAAATCTGATAGCCCTTCATAAGGTCGGGATACGGATAGTTTTTGCGGTCGAACTTAGTGTACTCGGAAATAGCGCAGTTAAGCGCCAGCGCGGTCATAATGGTAAATTCTACCGCTTTCTGGTTTATGGTTGGTAGCACGCCGGGCATCCCCAAACATACCGGGCATACGTGCGTGTTGGGCGCTGCGCTGGCATAGTCCGAGTTGCAACGGCAGAACATCTTGCTTTTGGTCAGTAGCTGAACGTGAACTTCCAGGCCTATGACCACTTCCAAACTCATAACTTGCAGTCCACCTCAAAGAAACAACATTAAGTATAACAACATTGGGATTGGCTGACAAGAAACGGGGAAGAATTAAGCCTCCCGCGAAACTGTCACTCTCGTGAAGGCGAGGGTCTACTTGTTGTGTGAAGTGGATTCCCCGCCTGCGCGGAGAATGACATAAAACACCAAAATTTTACCGAAAAGGGCGTTTCGCGGGAGGTTCGAGGAATTATGAAGGTTTGCTAAGCTTGTGGATTTGACTAATAAAGTTGGCGGGATATGCGCCGATTGGGCTACGGCCCATCCAGTGAAACATCTCTCAAAATCAGGTCTTGTATTGCTGTGTTTCTGACTTCGATATTTCCAAAGACACTGGAACGCACAATGAGTATGCGTTCGACATAGCCAACACCGCTGCTCGGACCCAGTATGCGGAGCCGGTCTATCCGCCCACCTGTCTCTTGAGCAGATAGCATCATGGACTTGTCGATTTCTAAGAGAGAGAGTTGGGCTAAATCTGCTCTCTTGGCACCTATGATGAGGGTGCTTGTCGCTCCCCTGCCCACGCGTACCACATTCACTACATTCACATCCAGGTCCAGTTCAGTATCCTTTGCAACTACGTTTGCCATATTGAGACGCATGACATCGGTGTCCTTAATTTCCATTCTTTGCGCGTCCACCTTTGCAAACTGCAGTTCTCCGATGCGTAGTTTACCCGAGCCGCCGACGTCATGTCCGTTAATTTCCAGAAGTGGTTCATTCGCCCCGTGAATAACGAGAGCCTCGAAGATGATGATTTCTTTCACCGGTTCGTTCCCATCGATGCGAATGATAACCGTGTTGCTGCCCGGAGGCTGGGTGCCATCGGGGTTTTGGGGTAACTTCTCAGAGGTCTCGCTCTTGACCCATCTCTCGTTGATGGGGTCGTAACGATAGACGGTAGTTTTAGCTTCCGACGAGCCAGAAGGAGTAGTCTGTGCGGCAGCAGTCAAGGTGCAACCTGCAAATATCAACGTCAGAGTCAAAAGGCAAGCGAACAGATAAGCGTTTTTGGATTGTCTCATTGTGCGCTCTATTTAAACCGGCGTGGTCATCTCCAAGCATTCTGAACTATCATATTCCCTTTCCCGCTAGTCGTCAACTGCGTGTTTTGAGGATATTCCGGCTATCGTCTTCTTTTGAGTCCGGTGCTATCATCCGTCCATAACTCAGCCGTCAAATGAGGGGTCCTTTTTCATAAAGACTTTCAACTCGTAGGTGATAAACTTGTTGCGAAATTCGTTCCACTCCCTGTATTCGCTGCTATACGCCAGGTTACAGAATCTGGTGAAGATAAAATAGCAAATCCTTAAAATATGCCTGGTGGTAATGTTGACTCCATTCGCAGTAACGATGATACCGCCTTTTCTTAAGGTGCTTACCATATCTCTGATATAGCTATGGAGGGCCAATTTGGTTAACAGCCCCGGGGCCATACAATACAGGCATTCGCTCTGAACAATAACGTCAAAAGAATCCCGGGGCAGTCCGTCCTTTCGTATCAACTCGACGATGTTGCCTTCAAGGAATTTTACGTTCGTGTCCTGGCAGTTCTTTCTGGCACGTTCAAGAGCAACGGGTGAGATATCCACGCACAATATTTCTGCATCTGGAAATGTTCTGGTCATCATTGCCGTATGGGCACCTTCGGCGCAACCGACTTCGAGGATGTTCTTCAGGTTCGAAGCGTATTCTTTCATCACCTCTAGCTGCCTGAGGTATTTTACCCTTTCGTATTCGCACATGGAGTATCCCCACGGGTCTTCTTTTCTGAAGACTTTATTGAAATATCTCTTGCCGAAAATCATTTGAAGACCTTTGCCCTTACAAAAACAAATATCAAAAAACCTATCAGCATAAACGCCGGCAAATAGGTTAGTTGCAAAGTGGTCGTGTGGAACACCGCGCCAATACCCATGTAAATACCGTCAAAAACCATGCCGGACAGGAGCGTACTGAGCAACAGGATTCTCGCCTTTTTGTTCAGGATTAACATTAGTTTTATTGGCCCGTTGAGCCAAGTCAACATGCCCAGTGTGGCGGATGGTAACGATAGAAACTTCACGTTGTAGAAGCATTGGTTATCCAGGTACTTCTTATAGTATTTGTGTTTCTGTATGCGGGAGGCATAGAATCGTGACAGGGGGGTATTGAAGGCTGAGACCAGGAGATAGATTGCGGATATGCCGATTTGTCTGCCCGTCTGTGCTACTAAAAATATCAACGAAACATTCAATAGGGCGGTTGAATTTATTGAACTCTGGTATCCGGTAATCATCCAAATTGACTCCATCAGCAGCGGAACCTGGATATACCCTTCACCCAGGACTGTCAGCAAGAGCATAGCGCCGATAATTTTTAAGTTGATGCCCGCGGTAATATCAAGGGCGCTAAATGCTTGCCGGAAGAAATCCTCCAAACCCGATGGTATCATGAGTGTATCATAGAGTAAAAGGTGCTTGGAGCGCAAGAGGTCTGACGACAAAGAGCTTGCTTAAACACGGTTGCAGAATATGCTATAATTCTAACGGAACATGGGGATATAGCTCAATAGGGAGAGCGCTGCGTTCGCATCGCAGAGGTCGGGGGTTCGAATCCCCCTATCTCCACCAAAGGGGACGATACCTAGAACTTCCCGAACTTTGTCGGGAAGAGTCTTTTCAATAACCTTCCGGTGGCCCAACCAGGGCAAGCCGATGGCTGTCTAGTTTCCCGAGTTGCTCTTCTCTATGTGCGGTTCACCCCCACATGCGTGGGGAATACGTAAGACTGTTATCGTAGACGAAGCCTCTATGCTTACTGAATCTTCGGCTTCTGGCGGGCGGCGTAGGCAATAGCCTCCGCCCGGTTCCTGATGTGGAGCTTATCCAGAAGCCGGCGGACATATGTGCTGACCGTCCCTTCGCCAAGATATAGCCGATTGGCGATCTCGACGGTCGTCAAGCCTTCACCGAGCAAGTCTAGAACTTCTTTTTCCCTCGCACTGAGTAATGGTTCCGTTGCTTTCTTTTTCAACTCGCTCATCAGCTTATCAATCATCTCGGACGATAGAATGGCTTCACCGGCAGCAACTCGCCTGACCGAATCGATAATCTGGCTCATAGGGACTGTCTTCAAGATATACCCGCTCGCTCCAAGCCGGACGGCTTGAAGAAGGTCCTGGTCTTGTTCTGAGACCGTCAGAAACAGAATTCTGACTTCGGGAAGTTTCTGCTTGATTGACAGCATTGTCTCAAACCCATCGCGGCGGGGCATGGAAATATCCATTAGAATGACATCCGGCTTGACTTTTAGCGCTAATTCCTCAGCCTCAAGTCCGTCTCTGGCCTCTCCAGCCAGTGTCATATCGGGCTGGTCCGCTATTGAGGGGCGCAAGCCGTCACGCACCACGGGATGGTCATCAGCAATCATCACCTTTATTGTTTCTGTCATCGAAGCTCAGACCTTATTCCCCCCCCCACGATATCAACCAAGATTTCTGTCCCTTGCCCAATGGCGCTGACTACCTGTAGGGTTCCCCCAATTAACTCCGCCCGCTCTCGCATAATGGCAAGACCATCACCCTTGTGGGTGAGTTTGTTGGAGCCGTCAAAACCACAACCATCGTCAGCTATCTTAATCTGAACGCGCCCGTTGCCTCTTTTTACACTGAACAGGATGTTCCTGGCTCCTGCATGCTTCTTGACATTTGTCAGGGCTTCTACGCAAATCATTGAAAGGTCGTGTTCAACATCTCCAGCTAATTTGATGTCAGTATCATCGCACTCAAGCCGGTAGCTTATTCCGGCTTGACGCTTCAAGTGCTTCAGGAGATGACTTATGTTGGACAGGAATTTGCCATTTTCACCGAGGGTACGAATCATTTCCAGGAGTCCTCGCGCCTCCTGCTCCGCAGCGTTAACTGCCTCTTCCATCTTCTTAAGTTCACCGGACAAAGGGTTAGCAGCCGGCGTGCGCTCGGAAAGGCGCTGTAGCTGCCAGCCAAGCCCACAAAGCGTCTGGCAGACACTGTCATGCAGCTCATGTGATATACGCCGCCGTTCCGTCAGGGAAGCGCCAGACCGCAACTTTCGGCCCTCGGTCAAATTGATGGCATAAGGCAAGGCAGCCACCAGTCCAAGCGCAATCGAGTATACAAGAAAGTCGTTTACCGCCTGGAGGGTAAGCGTGTAGTTGGAAGCTGGGTTTAAAATGTTCCCGGCTAGCACGTACCCGCCTGTTATGACCGATACGATGACAGTGACCATGTAGTCTTTTGTCAAGGCAGCAGTGAGCACAGGAAGCAGGGTATAGAGGATAAAAGGACTGTGTATCCCACCGCTGAAGTGGACGAGCAACACGCTTGCCGTGACATCTGCCACTAGAAGAGAAACGTTGATAGTCCTTACTTGGTGCCATTTGAAAGGCTGCGCTATCTTCAGAATCGAATAAATGCCTGCCGCGATGACGAGACCGGTCAGTGCCGCAGCATTGTAGCCGGTAGCGTATGGAAAGGCTTTGCTTCCGCTGATAAAGGAATCGGGGAAAGCATTATAAGGGGCGGGTCCGTTTGGAAAGGCTACTATCTGGAGGATGGCGGCGCTAAACGCCGCCAGGCGGAAAATGTCGGCGATGGTTTTCTGGCGCGGCCAGGCGCGCAACCTTGCAAGGCTCCACCGCCAGACCAAACCTGATTGTCCAACTTCCCGCATAGATAACCGTTCAGTAGAAATTGCCATATGCACCCTCTTCTCCCAAACGCTCCCCACCCTAATTACATAATTCTAACTATCTCCTGAAGATAGAGAAATACGTAAACATACTTATCTTTTCTTTGCTTTTTACGTAATTATTTTATGACATTCAGACATGAAATAATCGGTGAATTTCGTTAATCAAAATCTGGAAGCAAATGACAGACAAATCGCCTTTCGTTTGTTATGTTTGAATTATGGAGTCAATTTTTATGAGACTGTCCCAAGACCAGGTGAATCAGTGGCGAGATGAGAAATAGAGACGGGGCTCTTGACAGTAAGTCAAAGTGTCTACAGGGGGTAAAACAATGAGGGCGACATCAACCCAGCGTCAGTTGACCAGGCGTGATTTTATCAAGTAC
>JACPPQ010000158.1 GCA_016190925.1 Chloroflexota bacterium
ATTGAAATTAAGCCATAAGCGCGTTTCGCGGGAGGCTTCACAATTCGAGGCATTGACAGCCGTGCTATAATGAGACATTGACAGCCATGCTATAATATTGACTGGTATTCATCCGATACCCCAAAAGACCCCAATTGACTGGCAAAGGCAACAATATCCGCCTGTTTGCCGAAAAGTAAATCCAAAAATGGAAATTTTTTGTACGGAGGAGAAAAAATGAAAAAGGGTAGACTACTTATTCTATTGATACTGGCGGGACTTCTCTTGGCAATCGGAGCTTGTACCAGGACAGCAACCCCACCCGCCGCAAAACCGGCACCTGCCCCCAGCCCGACCACTGCCCCTAAACCAGCTGCGCCCGCTATAACCCTCAAGGTACAGACCTTTTTTAACGATGTCCATCCGGTTACAAAAGGCTACACCTTCTTTATCAACGAACTTGAGAAGAGGGCTGCCGGCAAAGTCAAGATAGACTACGTTCTTGGAGACCCATACGGAAAGCACGCCAACGTGTTTGACCTGGTTTCCGGAGGAGTGGTTGACTTCGCGCATATTCTGCCGGGTTACACGCCGGGGCGACTGCCCTTGATGGAGTTCTCCGGGACATTCCCGTTTGACTGGAAGAACGCCGAAGAAGTGTCTTACGTCCATTACAAGCTGGCTGCCAAGGGGTATTTCGACAAGGAACTTGGAGCTGCCAACTTCCAGTACCTGTTTGGCATGCAAGGCGCCCCTTACGATTTATTTTCACGAAGCCTTGTCAAGGTGCCCGCAGATTTGAAGGGTATGAAAATCAGAGGTGCAGGCGGTGTGATGAGCAGGTGGGTGGAGGCGGAGGGCGCCATCGCGGTGAGCATGGCCTCCGCGGAACAGGTCGTTGCCCTGCAGAAAGGCGTGATTGACGGCACCATGATTCAGGCCGCCAGCGTGGCTGCCATGAAGCTATACGAGGTCACGAAATTTCAGAACGTAATTCACCTTTCCACCTGGTACGGCCCCATGGCAACGACCACCGCTACCTGGAACAAATTGCCGGCCGATGTTCAGAAAATCGTCAAGGACATAGCCCAGGCAGCTTCAGAGAACATAGGGCGCGTTTACGATGAGCAAGGTGCTGTGGCAATGAAGGAATTCCCCAAGCTCGGCGTTCAGATTTACAATCCCACGGCGGACGATATGGCAAAATGGCTGGCACCAATTAAAGCCTTGCTTGATTCGGAAGTAGCCAAGCTCAAGGCCGCGGGGTATCCCATGGACAATTTCATGAAGGACTTTGAGCAGTTCCGTTCCGAATGGCGGGCCAGTCACAAGTAAAAGGTTTTTGTTCATGAGTTAAAGAGCGGCTGCCCACTCACGCTTACCGGTTCACCACGAACCAGCCTCCGGGGCAGCCGTCTCAAGTTATTTTCGCAGTTAGAGGTGGGCATTGGCAAAATTCAGAAGAGCGGAGGCCATTCTTTGCAACATATCAGGCATCTTCCTTTTCCTTCTGGCTGCGCTAGTAACATTTGACGTCATTGGCAGGCGCTTTGGGGTGCCGGTAAAAGGGACACCCGAAATTAGCAAGCTCCTCCTCGCCGTTACGGTTTGGGCTGGAGTGGCATTCGTTACGATGGTCCGCGGTCATATTGCAATCGACCTGTTTGTTTCACATATGTCCCCCCGCGCACAGAAACTGACGGATGTCATTGCCTGCCTTTTTGGGTTATTCGGTTTTTTCATTATTTTTTTGGGAAATACTCGAACCGCAATGGCCGCCTTCCGGTTCAACGAAGTAACAGACATTTTTCAACTTCCCATCTACCCCCTCAGATTCATGATTCCCCTCGGAGCCGCCATAGTCCTCATCGAGCTAAGTATTCAGCTTGTTGAGAATCTTGCCTCACTGATAAGGGAGAAGGGACAAACAGCCTGACATGGAAACTTACGTCTGGGGCATCGTGGGGTTCCTGGTCCTGTTTCTCATGTTGGCATTGAAAGTCCCTATCGCTTTCAGCTTTATCGCCGTCGGCTTCGTCGGGCTTACCTTCATGAGGGGAGCAACCGCCGGGTTTCAGAACCTGGCAATCAACGCCTGGTACTTCAGCACAGATGAAAGCATCGCAGCCATTCCCTTGTTCACGCTTATGGGATTATTTCTGTTTGAAGCCGGCATCACTCACGACCTGTTTGACACGGCGCACAAATGGATAGGAAGCCTGAGAGGTGGGCTGGCATTAGCCACCGTAGCCACCTGCACCGTTTTTGCCGCCACCAGCGGCTCCAGCCTGGCCGCCGTGGCAACCATCGGTGTCCTGGCCTACGGAGAGATGAAGAAATTCGGTTACGAAAAACAACTGTCCATGGGCACCATCCTTTCTGGAGGAACATTAGCTATCCTGATTCCTCCGAGCTCCACCATGATAATCTACGGGATACTGGCTGACGAGTCCATAGGCAAGCTCTTTATCGGGGGCATTTTCCCCGGCCTGCTTCTGGCTGGCGGCCTGGCTTTCACCATATTTCTTCGTGTCAAAGCTCATCCCTGGATAGGGCCTGCCGGACCGAGCTTTAGCTGGAAGGAAAAGCTTTCCTCCTTGCGTAAGATACTCCCGGTACTGATATTGATTGTTGTTATCCTGGGTGGGCTCTATGGAGGCCTGATGGTCCCCACTGAAGGCGGTGCCGTCGGAGCCTTTGCCGCCTTTCTCATCGCGGTAACCGGCAAAAAACTGAGCAGGCAGGGCTTTTTCAAGGCTCTCAGAGAAACGCTGCACGTGTCCTTAATGATTTACGTAATCATCATCGGAGTAAATGCTTTCCAGACTTTCCTGGTAACCACGGGCCTTACGCCGCTGATTTCAAGGTCAGTGATGAACCTCGCAATCCCCGGGCTGGCAGTCGTGGCAATAATGCTGGCAATCTATATACTGCTGGGGTGCATCATGGACATTGTCGGTATGCTGGCTATTACCGTGCCAATTTTCCATCCAATCATAGTGAGCCTGGGGTTCAACCCCATCTGGTTTGGCATCCTTGTAGTCATCATGTCTGAATTGGGAATGATAACACCACCTGTAGGACTCAATTGCTTCGTCTTCAAGAACGTGGTTGGAGAAGATGCGACTCTCCATGCCATATTTGCTTCGGCCATACCCTTTTATGTCGCGATACTCGTGATTGCGGCAATAGTGTTCTTCTTTCCGCAAATCGCCACCTTCCTCCCCGCACGAATGTAACGGGGACCACAAGACGCAGCAACAACGCATTTATAAAGCAATTCCGCCCCGCCAGAGGCGGGCAGGGCGTTTACTTACGTAAAGAAAAACCGATGGAGGTACTATTTAATGCCGTACAAAGACTTGAGGGAGTTCATCAGCCGGCTGGAAAAAGAAGGGGAGCTTGTAAGGGTAAAAGAGGAGGTCAAACTGGAGCCTGACGTCGGTGCAATGGGCACGGCCATCCTCGACCTCAACGAGCACGGCGTAGAAGCCGCCGGCGCGCTTTGCGAGAACGTTTACGGATGCGACCTGCCGCTCTCCATCGGCTTACAGTCTTCTTTCAGACGGACGGCGCTGGCTTACGGACTGCCCAAAACCGCCAGCTTCAAGGAGCTAAAGCAGGCATGGCTTAAAGGTTACGATAGGTATCCCATCAAGTCCCGCACCATAACCAAAAAGGATGCGCCCTGCAAAGAGAACATCATGCTGGGTGACAAAGTGAATATCTTCCGCTTCCCCATGCCCAGGATTAATTCCCAGGATGCAGCCCCCTATCTGCTCAAGATGCTTTGTATCACGAAGGACACCGAGTCAGATTGGGTGAACTTCGGGATGTACCGCATGCAGGTGCTGGACCGCAACCGGACATCGCTGATGACCTCGCACGTGTCTCACTGGGGCGAGCACTACATCAAACATCGCAAAATGGGTAAACCGATGCCTATGGCGGTTGTCCTGGGCTTTGACCCGATTCTGGGAATGGTCTCCGGGACCAAGGTCCCGGCCAACTGGGATGAGTATGATTTCGCCGGCGCTTTACGGGGAGAGCCGGTTGAAATCGTCAAAGGTGAGACCGTGGACCTGCCGGTGCCCGCCACCGCCGAGATAGTGCTCGAGGGCGAAGTCTCGGTCGAAGCCGACGTCTTCGAGGGACCTTTCGGGGAATGGCATGGCGGTTATTCAGGAATGCTGGTGATGCCCACCTTCCATATAAAATGCATCACTTACCGGAACAACGCCATTTTTGATACCGTCACACTCGCCAGGGGACTGGGCGATAATGGTTTCATGACTTTGCCCAGCAAGATTGTATCCATGGAGCAAGAATTAAAGCATATTCTGCCTAATATGACGGAAGTGGCTTACCTCAGCCCCATAATCTATAACTGCGTGGTGCAGGGGAAGTGGGGCAACAGGACCGAGCCGCGTAGAGCTATGAATGCCGTCTGGGCATCGCAGGCCGCCCAGGGCATCGCCAAAATAGTTATCGTGGTGGATGAGGATGTCGACCCCTGGGACTCTAACGAGGTGATGTGGGCCATAGCCACCAGGTGCCAGGCGGACAAAGACATTGTCATGATACCCGGGATACACGCCCGGCTCGACCCCTCGGCAGAGACCGACGGCACCAGCTGTTTCCTGGGAATCGACGCCACCAAATCGAGGGAACCGTTCCCGCGTCATGCCGTAGCCCACTGGATAGAGCCTAGAAAAGAGGCGGAGGTTTGGAAGGAAAAGGTTCTGGCGCTGATGAAAGGAGGTAAAAAGTAATGGCGCTTCCGGCTTGTCCGCGCTGTGATTCCAAAAAGACCCGCAAACTGGCGGATTCCCCGGTCAAAGGTAAATGGGAAATATACGGGTGCGATGAGTGCAATTATGTGTGGCGTTCCACGGAAGACCTGGGGGGTATAGATAAAAGGGTGGAGTATTTGAAACAGAAGGCCGTAAGGGTCTGGGACTAGCGAGTAATTCAGGAGGTGAAAAAATGCCGGCAAACCGCGTCATATTGATAAACGCGACCTCGTGCACTCCCGAAGTGGAGGAAAAGTGGAACAAGTGGTACAATGAAACGCACATCCCGATGATACTCAAATTCAAGGGTGTCAAAAAGGCAACACGCTACAAGATTGTGGGTGATAATCCGGAGGGTAAGTACCCCACATACCTGGCAATCTACGAGTTTGATAGTCAAAAAGATGTGCAAGATTATGAAGCCAGCCCGGAACACGCGGCGGCACATAAAGATTTTGTGGAAAGCTGGAAGGATAAAGGCCACCAGCGAAAGTGGCGGGTCTACTACGAAGTCATCAAAACATGGGAAAAGTAACCATCCAATGGATAAATTCAGGGGCAAGAGCGCCTGATGGCGCTTAAAAATTTTAGCGGAGGAAATACGATGCCAAAAAGTGAGAATGAAGGCGCCATAATGATTGTAGGCACAGAGGGTGCCATTGGCAAGGAAAAGGAATGGCACAAGTGGTACGACGAAAAGCACATACCAATGATTTTGACTTTCCCCGGGTGCAAAAGGGTCAAACGGTACAAAAAGACCGTAGATAACGGCAAGACCAGCTACCCGACCTACCTTGCGGTGTACGAGTTCGAAAGCGCAAAAGCCGCTGAAGCCTACTTCAAGAGCAAGCTGCGTGAAGAGGTGGTGGCAGACAGCGCCAGCACCTGGGGACAGGGTGGCACCAGGCAATCATGGTGGGCCCAATACGAATGCTTTAAGACCTTCGAAAAATAGCTCGCGGCACCGAAGCATTCCAAACATTTACCCTGATAAGACCAGAGAAACCAGGATAAGATGCAAGTGCGAATATAGCAGACGAGCTCACCTTCCCGAACCCCTCTCGCAGGGGCGAATCGGGAAGGTGAGCTTTCATCCTGCTATTACCTTATATACCATCCCCAGCGCTCCTCCACCCAAAACCAGCCACACCGAGTTTACCTTGAATCGGAATACCAGGAACAGCGCGCCAAGTGTCAGTAAAACGGTGAAGACGTCCACCAGAACCACGCGTCCAAGCTGTATGGTAACTGCTGCCATTAGCCCCAGGGCGGCGGCATTAACCCCGTCCAGAAAGTAACCAGCTGCACAGGACTTGCGCATGGCGGGCAAAAACCGGCTCAACAAGCCCACCAGAATAAAAGACGGCAGGAATATGCCCAGCGCAGCCAGCAAGGCTGAGGGCCAGCCTCCTAACAGATAGCCAATGAAGGCCGCGCTGTTGAATACCGGTCCGGGGGTAATCTGTCCCGCAACAGCGATAGCATCGATTACCTGGGCATCGGTAAGCCAGCCCAGTCCAGCTACGAAATTAGACCTCAGGAAAGCCAGCAGGACATAACCTGTGCCGAATAAAGTAGCGCCAATCTTGAGAAAGGTCAGAAACAGGGTAGCCTGGTTAAAGATTACGGCACCGGTGGCAAGTCCGGTCAAGTGAATTTTCAATAGCAAGGCAGGAGCAACTAGCAAGGCTGCCGTCCTTTGTCTCAAAAACCGCCATCCGCTCTGCACCAGCAAAACCAGCGTAGCTCCTCCCAAAAGAAGCAATATTTCATCGACACCGAAAAGATATAGAACTAATATTCCCAGCCCAACAATAATCGACAGTGGCTTTCTGATTCCTGTTCTGGCCAGAGACCAGACTGCCCGGATGATGATGGCAATCACAGCCGGTTTAACCCCGTAAAGGGCCCAGCTTACCTCCGGCAACGAACCGTATGTGACGTAAGCCCAGGCGACCACCATAACAGCGGCCGTGCCCGGAAGGATAAAAAGCACGCCTGCCGCAATAAGGCCCGGCCATCCGGCACGAATTAACCCGATGTGACTGGCTGTCTCGGTGGCATTGGGGCCCGGGAGGAGCATGGTGGCGCTCATCAGGTCCAGGAATCTCTGGTCGTCTATCCATTTGCGGCGGACCACTACCTCATGATGCATTAGTCCTATATATGCCGCGGGACCGCCAAAGCTGGTAGCGCCCAACCTCAGAAAAAGTAATGCCACTTCTTTCAGGCGTTTGGATGCGGTGGCCTCTGCTACTATGGGTTGTTTACTCATGGATTGCCTCCAGCCCGTTTACTCCTGAGAGGGCTTGAAACTGCGGTGTTGCCGGAATGCCGCGCGATAGCGGAGAAGTAGTGCTGCGTCCATTGATTGGCTACCTTGCGGTTAGCGCAGAACACTATGCGAAGCTTCGGGTGAAGCGCGTAAAGCTCACCGATGGCCTGAGCGCAAAAGGAAGGAGTATAATACTTCACCTTCTTCGGGTTCAGAAAATCGGAGTAGGGAGCCTCTATCACCAGGGCATGATATTGATAAGTGGCAAGCTCGGCAAGGCGCTGGTGAAGCACTGGCATGACCCCGAAATCGGCCATGAGGTTATCAAAAGTCTTCCGCTCGACCACCGCCAGGATTTTGCTGTCGCTGTTGAGCAGAGCGTAGTCGCCGGTTGGGAGCCGGCCACGCACGGTCTTCGCACCCGCAAAATGCCAGGGGTAACGCTCGTCACTGGCGATGCGAATCGTGAGTTCATCCACTGAGGCAGGAGCAACGAGCTTGATTGCCGGACGGTGCTGCGCCATGGACGTCTGTGTCAACCAGAAGATTTGCTCATACTTCTCGCCTGGCCTGCTCTTGTAGGACCTGGTCAGAAAGAGAAAATCGCACCGCTTGTAGCGTTTTCTATCCAGCACCACGGATAGGCGCTTTCCACGCTCGTTGAAAGCGATTATGTCGACCCGTTCTAGCTCTTCCAACACCTCGCCGGGGACCGGAGTCTCTTCTTCCCGCAAGCAAAAGATGTTCTTTCCCGCCGCCGGCCAGTGGTCCTACGTGCGGAAGATAAGCCAGGGCCTGCCCCCCCTCAGAATCTGAAGACGGTAGGGAAAGCGCTCGTTGTCACATCGCTCAAGAACCCAGGTTCCCTGTGCCATCGAGATGCATTATACACCATTAAAGTACCTTTTTTGAAAGTAGAGCGCTACCCTCACCAGGCTGATGAGCACCGGCACTTCCACCAGCGGCCCGATGACCGCGGCGAAGGCCTGCCCGGACCCGATACCGAACACAGCTACAGCCACGGCGATAGCCAGCTCGAAGTTGTTGCTGGCGGCGGTGAAGGCAATAGTTGCCGTCCGGGAATAATCGGCGCCTATCCTCCTGCCCATGTAGAACGAGACCAGGAACATCACTGTGAAGTAGGCCAGCAGCGGCACGGCTATGCGGACTACATCCAGCGGCAACTGGATGATTATCTCACCCTTGAGGGAAAACATGACCACAATGGTGAAGAGAAGGGCAGCCAGCGTTATGGGGCTGATTTTCGGGATAAATCTGCTCTCGTACCACTCACGTCCCCTGGTCTTCAGAAAAACAAAGCGGGTGAGCATACCGCTGAAGAAGGGGATGCCCAGGTATATCAGCACACTTTTGGCTATTTCCCCCATGGTGACCTCTACCACCGAGCCCCGAAGGCCGAACCAGCCCGGCATTATGGTGATGAAGAAGTAGGCATAGACCGAGTAGAAAACTATCTGGAAGACGGAGTTCAAGGCCACCAGTCCGGCCGCATATTCGGCATCTCCGTGCGCCAGCTGGTTCCAGACGATGACCATAGCGATGCAGCGCGCCAGGCCTATCATGATAAGCCCGACCATATAGTCGGGGTAGGGCCAGATGAAACCAAGAAATAGAATGGCTATGAAAAACATAAGCAACGGGCCGATGATATAGTTCTGCGTCAGCGACAGCCCGAGCACCCGCCAGTCGCGGAACACCCGCCCCATATCCTCGTACCTTACCCTGGCAAGTGGGGGGTACATCATCAGGATAAGGCCGATGGCGATGGGGATAGAGGTGGTGCCACCCAGTACCAGGGAGCGAGAGTAGAGTTCAGCCATCGTCTCAGGATAAAGATATCCCAGTCCCACGCCAAAAGCCATTGCCAGAAATATCCACAGGGTAAGGAAACGGTCAAGCAACGGGAGTCTGCCGACTGCGGCACGCGATGTGCACATGAATACTCTCCTTAATAGTTTAATTTCTGCGGATTTGTTTTCAGCGGTTTTCTCTGACAAACCCATCCACGGGGTTGACACTGGTATCCAGGTGGGATTTCAGCTTACCCTGCTGGGAACGGGACACTTTATCATATACTGCCTTCTTGAGGAATTTAAGCGCTCCTTTTTCATTGCGGTCAATTACGATGCCCTCAAGCTCCAGCAGTTCTCCTTCATCGAGGGCAATGGCTGTCTTTTTGATTTCAAGCATCTTGAGCCTCCTGCTGGCGGGTCGTCTCTCCAAGAAGTTTCGTCACCCTGGCCTTTATTTCGTCCCTTATCTTTCTGACCCGCTCAAGTGATTTCCCGTGTGGGTCTTCCAGCGCCCAATCCTCGGTCTCTACGAAGGTGGCCGGGCAGACGGCTTCAGCGCCACAGCCCATAGTCACCACTCTGTCTGCCTGTCCAATCATTTCGGGGGTCAGAGCTTTTGGCTTGCTGTGGCTGATGTCGATTCCCGCTTCTCGCATTGCCTCAACGACCACCGGATTAACCCTGCCGGCAGGTTGAGTCCCCGCTGATAGGGCAAGAGCCTTTCCTCCAGCGAGATGATTAAAGAAAGCCTCCGCCATCTGGCTGCGGCCGGAGTTGTGAACACAGACAAAGAGAACCGTTTTCAAAGCGCCACCTCTTTTTTCTGCATACCCATAAGAAGAGAAGACTCAAGCGATTTTCAAGCAGCACCGCTAAACAAGACATTGTTTCCCGGCACACCGAGCACCGACGCGCTCTGCCTGCTTCAGTCGCTTTTTATCCAGCTTTGCTATTTTACTGCTCTCGAGCACTTTGCCTGCCGCCTTTACCAGGTCAGATAGATAATCAGGCATGCCTTCTTTGTCTAACGAGTATAGCGACCAGAGTCCGTCTTTCCGCATCTTGAGGAAACCGGCATCGTAAAGAGCGCTCAGGTGACGCGAGGCCTTGGACTGCGAGATTTCGAGAGCCTGCATTACCTCGCAAACGCAGCATTCCCGTTCCAGGACCAGGTTGAGGACCCGCAGCCTGGTCTCATCGGACAGCGCTTTGAAGGCTTTCACCGCCTGCCTCATAGTTTACCTCCACTTATATGCATAAATCTGCATACATGAATATTGTACTTGGCATTTTACAGTTTGTCAACGTTGCCTTACTAATCGTCTTAAAAACAGAGCCTTCCGCGAAACGCGCTCCTCGGCGAATTTAAGTTTTATTATGTCATTCTCCGCGCAGGCGGAGAATCCACTTCATGCAACGAGTAGACCCCCGCCTTCGCGGGGGTGACAGTTTCGCGGGAGACCAAAAATAACATGGCCTTGTAATTGGAGAAGGCAAAAATATAACAGTAGGGTGGGTGGAGCGTAGCGAAACCCACCAATCACCATTCCTAAAAGTCACGACAAAAGTTCCTTGACATAACAGAACATTAGTGCTATTCTCTGTGAAGAGAAAGCGAACATCGCTATTCGTTTCCTGTTTTTTAATATTTACGCGTGAGAAACGAATATTAGCCTCGAAAAACCATTCGTTTCTAAGGCAAAACGAAAAACTCAGGCTCGAAAATTATTCGTTTCTATCGGCAAATTCGCTAAAAACATGCCTGAAGGAGGAAACAAACATGCCGAAAGCTAAAAAGAGGGAAAGAGGCGGTCAAAAAAATAACCAGAATGCTCGTACTCACGGTTTCTATTCAAAGGTGCTGGATGAGACCGAGAAAGCTTATCTAACACAGGCTGTGGAAGTGGACGGACTGGATTCTGAGATTGCCATTTTGAGGGTCAAAATAATGTCCCTTCTGGAAAAAGACCCGCACAATACGGAGCTTATTCTCCAGGCAGTTCGCACACTCTCTCGCCTGGTCAGAGACAGGTCTCTTATTAAGCGCAATCAGAAAAAGAGCTTGAAGGAGGAAATCGGGGATGTCCTCAAAAATGTTGCCTTGCCCATCGGGGTCGGAGTCGGGCAGGGAATCACCAGGTGATTCTCGCGTCCCGCCATATTTTTACAACTTACGGCCTTACCAGCTTGAAATTGCTACTGCGGTCATGGACAGTATTCGCAAGAAAAGAGGCCTTACTTTTTCGGTCGAGATCTCCCGTCAGGGCGGTAAAAATGAGCTTTCAGCCCGTTTAGAACACTACCTTTTGACTATTAAAATCGGCGGAAAGGATACACTGGTCAAATGTTCGCCCACCTTCAATCCGCAAACTTTAATCTCGATGCGCCGGTTGATGGACCTCTTAAAGGAAAGTTATAGCCAGCGCTTATCTAAGGAATCCGGCCACATCGTCAGGCTCGGTGATGCCCGCGCCGTCTTTCTCTCCGCCGATGAGTCATCGAATGTCGTGGGCAACACCGCATCCCTGCTGCTGGAGATAGACGAAGCCCAGGATGTCAGCAAGGAAAAATTCACTCGTGACTTCAAGCCGATGGGTGCGGCTTACAACGTGACCACCGCGCTGTACGGCACAACGTGGGACGATTTTTCCCTGCTGGAAGAGGTCAAGCAGACCAACCTCGAACTGGAGCGGAAGGACGGCGTCAAGAGGCATTTCCGCTACGACTGGCAGGAGGTCGCCAGGTATAATCCGCACTACCTGGCCTACGTGGAGGGTGAGAGGCAGCGACTGGGGGAGTGCCACCCGCTTTTCATGACACAGTACCGCTTGCTGCCGGTACACGGGGGCGGGGGATTTCTCAGCGTACAGCAGCGTTCCCAGCTACAGGGCGAACATGCGCGGATGCGCCACCGGGAGCAGGGCAAACTATATGTTGCCGGAATAGATATCGCGGGTGAAGCCGAGGAGGAAGCAAATGCTTTCTTGCAAGTGGCAAAGCCGCGGCAGGACTCCACGGTGATGACCATCGGCGAACTGGATTTCTCCGCGTGCGACGAGATTCGGAAGCAGCCCGCGATACGGATAGTGGAGCATTACTGGTGGAACGGCAAGAAGCACACCGAGCTTTATGCGCGGATGGTGGACATCCTGAGGAACGTCTGGCACTGCCGGAGCATCGTGGTAGACGCCACCGGGATGGGCCAGCCGGTAAGCTCGTTCCTCAAAGGGGCATTAGGCTCGAAAGTATCGCCGTTCACTTTCACCGAAAAATCGAAGTCGGAGCTGGGTTTCAACCTGCTGGCGGCGGTGAACTCCGGGCGGCTGAAGATGTATGCCGGAGACGGCTCTCCCGAATATCAGGAATTCTGGGAAGAGATAGAGAAGGCTAAAAGCCAGTACCGTCCCAGCCAGACGATGAACTTCTATGTCGACCCGTCCCAGGGGCACGACGATTTCCTGATGAGCCTGGCTCTGGTGGTAGAGACGGCCAGCGGGTATAGTCCGAGGGAGGCGCGGGGGAGGTGACCAGCTTAAGCTGGAATAACCAAGTTCCAAAAACCAAATAACAAACAAATTCCAAGAACCAAACACCAAATTTCAAACAATGGTCATCCTTCAGCCGAAGGACCCGCGAATGGTGAAAATCCTCTCTCCCCAGCGTGGGAGAGATAAGAGTGAGGGGGTAATTCGTCACCCTCACCCTGGCCCTCTCCCATTGAGGGAGGGGGACTTATTTTCCAGGTAATGGTCATCCTTCTGCGGAAGGATTCGCAATGACGTTGTGGCAGGATGATGGTTATTCCTCTTGACATTTCAGGTAAACGTTGTAAACTGTAGTCAAGGTTTTTGGGGCTGGGGATGCGGGGGCAAAAGCAGCCCTTTTTTTCCCCGATAAAGCTAGAAACCCGCCAACCGCCATTCTCACGAGAATAGGGTTCTCGCCTCGCCATTGTGTCATTCCAGCGAAGCCTGTCCCGTACCGCGATACGGGAGCGGGGAATCTACTTTATGCGTTATTAGACCCTCCGCCTTCGCGGAGGGTGACAGTTTCGCGGACGCTAAAGGTGTTTTTTCCCCTTGACATTTACGATAGATGGTGTAAACTAGCGAAGTGGTGTTCGGGGGTGCGGACGCGGGGGGGGGGGCGGAAGCAGCCCCTTTTTTTATTCCCCGGTAAAGCCGGAAACCCGCCAACCGCCATTCTCACGAGAATAGGGTTCTCGCGCCCCTTGTGGGAGAGAGCCAGACCTGTCCCGAGTTTATCGAAGGAGTGAGCAACTGTCTTAAAAACAATGGCCTGCCGATGGAGTTGGAGAATAAGAGTTGGACCAGGTCGTATGATGTTTAAGCATGGCATTCAATATCGTAAGGAGCTTGTGCATGCAAGCGGTAAGGGCTACTTTTTTGGCTTTACCGGCTGTAAGCAACCGCTCATAATAATTTCTGATTACAGGATTAAAACGAGTAGAAACCAGTGCTGCCATGTAAAGGGCTGCTCTCACTCGTGCCCTACCTCCCCAGACCATGCGTTTTCCTCGAGACAAGCCGCTGTCTCTATTCAGGGGCGCCACCCCAACCAGGGCTGCTATTTGCCTCCTGTTCAAAGTCCCCAATTCAGGGAGCTGGGCAACCAATGCTGCCGCAGTTGTCGGACCCACTCCAGGAGTGCTCTGAAGAAGACTATCTTTTTCCCGGCAGGCGGGGTCCTTATCAATCAGATTTCTCAGCTCAGAGTCAATCTCATCAAGCTGCTGCTCCAGCCAGGCAAGATGAGCTTCAATTCCAGCTTTAAGTTGCGGGTGACATCTCCTGAGCCGATTACTCTCCATGGTAATCATTTCTATAAGTTGGGTACGCCTGGTCACCACATCTTTAATTTCTTGAGTCTTTGCAATCGGTCTGGATTTCAGTTCAGTAGCCGCAGACGCAAAATGGGCTATTACCCGCGCATCGATGGTATCCGTCTTAGCCAGTTTGCCCATACTCCTGGCAAAATCCCTTATCTGGCGTGGATTGACCGGAGCGACATTAACACCGGCCTCGCTGAGGGCCATATACAATGGCATTTCAAAGCCTCCGGTGGCTTCAAAGCATACCATCGCTGCGTCGCGCTTATGCGCCAGGCGAATGACTTTTTGGATACCGGTTGGGTCATTGCTGGTATGCATCAGGTTTTTCACCCCATGAATGGCAACATCCAGGCTATCCTTCGAGATATCTATCCCAATATAGACTTTTTCCACCCTTGTTCCTTTCTTGGCCCTGCCTTGTACGATTCGGGCTTGCTGAATTCAGCAGCTCCTATCAACTGTGCGGGCTCTTTGAGAATCCGGGCGAGACGACCCATGCTCACCCACGGTCTTTACACACCAAGGGGGAATCGGTCTATCTCGCCCTTAGAAATATTATCACTTTTTAAAGATACAAGGGGAAAATGCTCTCACCCTCTCCTTAATCCTCTCCCCTCAAGGGAGAGGAGATTTTCATCGTTCGTGGTCCTTCTTTGAAGGATGACCAATTGATTATTCGTAACTATTATCAGGAGGTGGTAACTTGGTTTTCTCAAATTGGAAAAAGTGGAAGAACGTGGTATTTGCGGCGGTGCTGGCGGCGGAACTGCTGCCGGTTACTATGACGCCACTAAGCAGTTCTGCGGACTGGATGCCGGGGAAGATAACCACCGTGGCAGGAAACGGCACTTTGGGTTTTGGTGGAGACAACGGGCCGGCAACCAGCGCTCAGCTAACTTATCCCAAAGGGGTAGGGGTAGACGGCAGCGGCAACCTGTTTATCGCCGATTACAGCAATCGCATCCGCAAGGTGAATACATCGGGCATAATAACCACCGTGGCCGGAAACGGGACTCCCGGTTATGGCGGAGACGGCGGGCAGGCTACCAGCGCTTCACTTAATTCTCCCGCTGGAATTGCGCTGGATAGCAACGGCAATCTGTTCATCGCCGATACAAGCAATGCCCGCATCCGCAAGGTAGCCGGGAACACAATAACCACCGTGGCCGGCGGAAACCAGGAGATCGACTTTAGTGGAAACGGGGGAGACGGCGGGCTGGCTACCAGCGCCTGGCTAAATTCGCCCCAAGGAGTAGCGGTAGACAGCAACGGCAATCTGTTCATCACCAACATCAATCGCATCCGCAAGGTAACCGCATCTACCGGTATAATAGACACCGTGGTCGGAAACGGTGCTTCCGGTTCTGGCGGAGACGGCGGGCTGGCTGCCAGCGCCCAGCTAAATTATTCCGTTGGAGTAGCGGTAGACAGCGGCGACAACCTGTTTATCGCCGACTCGGGCAACAATCGCATCCGCAAGGTAACCGCATCTACCGGCATAATAACCACCGTCGCCGGAAACGGTGCTTCCGGTTCTGGCGGAGACGGCGGGCTGGCTACCAGCGCCCAGCTAAATTTTCCCGTTGGAGTAGCGCTAGACAGCGCCGGCAACCTCTTCATTGCCGATCGCGACAACCAGCGCGTCCGCAGGGTGGATGCAGCTACCGGGATAATAACCACCGTGGCGGGAACGGGGACAGGTGGTTACAACGAGGACAACATCACGGCTACCGGCGCCCAACTGTTCAATCCCTACGGTGTGGTTGCAGACAGCGGCGGCAACTACCTGTTCATCGCCGATACCGAAAATAATCGCATCCGCAAGGTGGTCAAAGCCGTTGACATTGTGCCTCCGGCAACAGCAACGGTCACCGTCAATTTGTTCTATCGCGCTTCCACTATGCCTGCCGCGTTTTCAGGGACGGCGGCGGATGATGCTACAGGCATGGGGCTGAATGCCAACAGCGCCACCTTCACTTTACGGCGAGGTTCGGACTCTCAATACTGGACCGGTTCCGCCTGGCAAGCCGGCGCCGCCTGGCTGGCTACCAGCCACGCAGCTACCGCCGGGGGCGCATCGGTCAACTGGACCAACTCGGCTGCCATGCCCGCCTGGGCCGACGGCAGCTACACCGTGCAGGCAAGAGCTATCGATAAATACTCAAATACTACCACCGGCGCTGCGGTCAGCTTTACCTTCGACAGCACCGCGCCGGTAATCACCTTTGCCCCCATGCTGGGATTCACCGGGCCTTTGCAAGCCCAGCAAATCGGCTGGACATCTACCGACGCTAACATAACGCCTAACTCCGCCATACTCGAAGGTTTTAACGGCACATCCTGGCTTCCTATCGCCACCGGCCAGCCTGCCACGGGGAGCTCCAACTGGACGGTGCCGGCGGTAAACACCAGCGCAGCCAAAGCGCGCGTTACCGTGACTGACCTGGCAGGAAATACAACCACCACAGAGACATGGACCTTTGTCATTGACTCCACCATTCCCACGGCAAGTATCTACGATATTCCGGCAACAGTGAGCTATTTGCAGGCTATTGCAGGTTCCAGCTCAGACCCGGCTCCCGGCCAGATGGACAAGGTGCAGGTGGTGGTGAACGATACCACCGGGGGAACATACTGGGATGGCGCTGCCTGGGTGGGAACTGAGACATGGTTGGAGGCGTACAGGAACACCGCCGGGACAGGCTGGGCTTTCCCGGTGCCAACGCTGGTAAATGACAATAACTACACTGTGAAAGCAAAGACAACGGACAGGTCCCTGAACGTCTCCACAATCGCAACGGACAGCTTTACTTTTTCAGCGGCTCAGGCGGGAGGTGTTCCGGGTGACGCGAACGGGGATGGACTGGTGAATGCGCTGGATATAACTAAAACGGAGAGGATTATTGCGGGTTTGGATTAATACAAGCGTAATAAGTTTTGTTGAATATGTCTTTGCGAGACCATCCCGACTTTAGTCGGGAGGCGAAGCAATCCTGGTGCTACGTTAAGGTAGACCGAGATTGCCACGTCGCTTCGCTCCTCGCAATGACACGTTATACTAATGCATCATTATTAATTACGTTCGTATTAGGACGAGTTTGTTGAGTTACATCACCCGGCTTCATGGTGGAGTTGGGCTTGACAAGTATTTATCAACACTTCTTGACACCGTTGTTTACAAACCATTAGAATAGCGCAGAAATTACGTAGTATTACGTATTGTATGCGGTTTAATCCACGGCCTAAAATTAATTGGTGACTAAGGTGAGAGGTTATGACAATGAAAAAAGTTTACGGATACCTCTTTAAGGTCATTGCTGAAAAGGTAGACTCCGGGTACGTTGCTTACGCTCCTGGTGTGGGTGGCGTTTACGAAGAAGGTAAAACTCGTAGTGAAGCAATAAGTAATGCCTATGAAGCTGCTTGCGCAATCCTTGAAGTGCGTTTTCAACGCAATGACCTTATTTTAGAAGATAGCGACAATCTGAAGTTGTTAACAGCTCCACCTCAACGACAGTACATTGCCAGGATACCAAATTTGAAAGATGGATACATTGCTACCCCATGCTGTGCGGTTCCGTCGGTGTAATATATATGGAACTACCTTTCCCTCGTAAGAAATGGACAGGGCAAGACTGGGACCAGATCAAAAACCTCACAAAAATAGACCTGATTGCGCTCCTCCAGAAGGACATAAGGTGGAAGCAGGTTGAAAGTAAGGGCGGAAGACACATCTTCTATAATCCTCAGCACAAACCACCACATCAGTATTTAGCCATTCATTTTCACAGAGAAGGATTCAGAGACAAAGGCCTCTTGCGTCAAGTTCTTGACCACTGGTGTTGTACGCGGGAGGATTTTGTCCGCTGGAAAGTCATAAAGCGCTAATCTGTTATCTTGTAGCACAATTTCACCAACAATCCAAACATAATCCACTATCCCTCGCTCCCATCGCTAGCGTTACACAATAGAATCTGCCAGTTAGAGACAGGAATGGGCAGTACAAGTAAACCGAGAAAAGAGCGGGACTATTACTCCAGTCTCCCCTACAACATCATCGTTGAGCAGTGGGACGATGGGGAGGGGCCTTACTGGGTTGCCCGGGTTGTGGAACTTCCCCATTGCCTGATTCATGGTGAAACACCTGAAGAGGCCATCAGGGAGATTGAGGAAGTCAAGCGGGAATGGATAAAGTCCAACCTGGAGAGAGGACTAGAGATACCGGAATGACATAAACGCAATACTTTTCAGGCAACGCTCATCGAGGGAGAGGAAATCTGTTATTGGGGACAATGTGAATGAGCAATGAGGTAGTTCAACAGAGTAAAATCAGAGAAATCCAGGCAATCCAGGTTACACAGGCAATCATTCACCTGTGCCAGCAGGCAAACTTCTCACTGGGGAAGGATGTGCTGGCGGCCATTCAAAAAGCGCAGGCAGAGGAAAAGTCCCCGCTGGGCAGGGATATCCTGGGCCAGCTACTCGAAAACGCCGCCCTTGCGGACCGGGAGCAGTTGCCCCTGTGTCAGGACTGCGGGGTAACCGTGGTCTTCCTGGAAATCGGCCAGAATGTTCATATCAACGGTGGAGACCTGCATTCCGCCGTTCAGGAAGGGGTAAGGCAGGGTTATGCCAAAACCTATCTCCGTAAGTCCATGGTGGCAAAGCCATTCTCCGATAGAATAAACACCACGGATAATACCCCTGCAATCATCCACACGGAGATAGTCCCGGGTGACCGCCTGAAAATCACGATAATGTGCAAAGGCGCCGGCTCTGAGAATATGAGCCGGTTTGCCATTCTCAAACCCTCGGAGGGACGTCAGGGCGTCGTGGACTTCGTGGTCAAAGCGGTCGATGAAGCCGGGGCGAATCCCTGTCCTCCCCTGGTAGTAGGAGTTGGCATCGGCGGAACGGCGGAAATGGCGATGCTGCTCGCAAAGAAGTCCCTTATTCGTCCCGTTGGAAGCCCCAACCTCGACCCGGAGGTAGCCGGTCTGGAGCAGGAAATCCTGGAGAGAGTCAATGCCCTGGGCGTCGGCACGCAGGGTCTCGGCGGCAGCATTACCGCGCTGGCAGTCCACGCCGAAGCCATGCCTGCGCACATCGGAAGCCTGCCGGTGGCGGTAAACCTGCAATGCCATAGCCACCGCCACAGAGAGGCGATAATATGACGATTGAAAAGACGGAAACCATCAATATTACTTCTCCGCTGGACATCGAGACGGTGGAAAAGCTTCACGCAGGCGACCGTGTACTGCTCAGCGGGGTCATCTATGTCGCCCGCGATGCCGCTCACAAGAGGCTGGTACACGCCCTGGACCAGGGTGAGGAGCTACCCTTCGACCCGAAAGGGCAAACTCTGTACTACATGGGGCCGTCTCCCGCTCCGCCCGGACGGAAAATCGGCTCGGTCGGGCCGACCACCAGCACCCGCATGGACAGCTATACCCCTCGCCTGCTTGCCGCCGGGGTAAGAGCGATGATAGGCAAGGGCAGCCGTTCCGCGGAAGTCAGAGAGTCCATAAAGGAATATAAAGCGGTGTATTTCGTTGCCACAGGCGGTGCCGGCGCCCTGCTGCACAGGACCATCAAAAATGTCGAGCCTGTAGCCTATGAAGACCTGGGTGCGGAGGCCGTCCTGCGTCTTCTAGTAGAGGATTTCCCTCTCATTGTAGCCAATGACATCTACGGGGGAGATGTGTTCGAGCAGGGCAGGGCGGAATACCGCAGAGGAGGGAACTAGCGAATGGACTGCATTTTCTGTCAAATCGCTTCCGGCAAGATTCCCGGCGAAATCCTCTATCAGGATGAAGAACTGGTTGCCTTCCCGGATAAATTCCCCCAGGCGCCGGTCCACATACTCATCATCCCCAAAAAGCACATCGCCTCCCTTGCGGAGCTATCCCAGGCTGAGACCCCAATCATAGGGCGCATGGCAGACGTAGCCAACCAGATGGCCAGGAAAAAGGGCGTCTTCGGGAGGGGCTACCGGCTGGTCATCAACTGCGGCAAAGAAGGGGGGCAAATTGTTCCCCACCTCCACATGCACCTTCTGGGAGGCAAACAGCTCCCCGGCAAGCTGGCTTAGCTCCCTATCGGATTAATGGATGAACTAATCCGGTTAAGTTGCGGCATTTGTCATTCTCCGCGTAGGCGGAGAATCCACGCTACTGGCTATCCATGTAATGTAGTATTCACCAATCGATTTAATGGATTCCCCTCCTTCGAGGGGAATGACATAAGGAACTAGCGGCCTTCCCGGTATCTCAGGTAGAAGAGCAAACCGGCGATGCTCTTGGAATCGCAGATAGCGCCGGAGGAGATAAGCTCAGAGAGGCCATGTACGGGTACCTTGACCAGTTTAATGCCTTCCGTATCTTCGGCGCTGAGGGGGGCGGGGGTAAGCTCGCTGGCCAGGTAAAGATGAAGAAATTCGGTGGCGTAGCCTGGCGCGGAATAGAAGCCGCACAGTCTTTCTAATTTATGAGGCAGGAAGCCGGTCTCTTCCCGCATTTCACGGCGCACCGCCTCTTCGGCATCTTCCCCCGGGTCGATTCCGCCGGCAGGTATCTCAAGCATCTGCCTTTCGGCCGCCTTGCGATACTGGCTGACCAGCAGGATGTTGCCATCACCATCGATGGGTATGACAGCGATGCAGTCTGGGTGCTCCACTATCTCCCGTGTGGTCTCGCGTCCGTCAGCCCCGATAATGGTGTCAATCCGCAGCTTTATTGCGCGCCCGCTGAAAATCACTTCGCTGGAAATCGTCTTCTCTTTAGCCAGATTGACCTCCCCGCGTTAAATTCCAAATCCCAAACAATTTGTCATCGCCTTAGGCGGACCCCGAACGATTAAAATTCAGTATGGGCGTCTTTGCGAGCTGCCGAGGGCCAGCGAAGCAATCCCTATTGTAATCATGTAAAAACCGCTCGGTCTTATTAAGTCAAACACCGAGATTGCTTCATCCGCCAGAGGCGGATTCGCAACGACATTTTCATCGAGACTTTATTCCCCGGTCGGAATCCAGACATTGTCTATCCACCCACATGGATTCTGCTTCTGTTGAAGGACGCTGGAGTAACAAGACTCGCGTTTCTTATATGCAACCACTACTTTGCGTGGTAGACGAGAGCCACCTCTTCGCAGTCGGGGAACTTGGGACAGCGGTAGCATTCCGTCCATACCTTGCGCGGCAACTGCATCTTGTCCACCTGGGAAAAACCGCACGATTCGAAAAAGGCGGGCTTGTAGGTCAGGCAGAAAATAGTCGAAAGCCCAAGCCCCTTCGCCTCCGCCAGGCAGGCTTCCACCAGTTGGGTGCCGGCTTTCTTCCTCTGGCTCTCTTCTGAGACAGCCACAGAGCGGATTTCGGCAAGGTCCGACCAGTTGATATGCAGGGCGGCGCAGGCAACTACCTGTCCGCCTTCTCTCGACACAAAATAGTCCCTGATATTTTCGTATATCTCGCTGAGGGGACGTGCCAGCATCTCATCTTTGTTGGCGAAGAAGTTGATTAACTGGTATATCTGGGGAACATCACTTATTCTAGCCTTTTCTACCGAGTCCAAGTTATTGCTTTCCTTTCAATCTCTGTTCCAGGGTGCTGTAGAATGACCGGGGGTGAATCCTCAAGAAGCGAATTATCTCAGGGCTGCGCTTCACCTTAATCATAGCATTATTCGCTAACGGAATGTTAATATGGCCGTCGATGCTCATGGCAGCCTCGTGAGTGGTGCAAAGACGCAGCTCGACTTCGGTTGTGGATGGCAGCACCAGTTTATACGATGAGCCCAGATGCGGCAGGATGGGCAGGAGGAGGAACTCCTTTGCCTGGGGGTGAAGTATGGGGCCGCCGCTTGCGAGGGAATAGGCTGTGCTGCCGGTGGCAGTAGCCACAATTACGCCATCGGCCCTGTAGGTAGTCAGAAGTTCACCATCGATAGTGGCCGCGACGTTTATCATCCTGGCTATCGTGCCGTGAGCGATAACAAGGTCGTTCAGAGCGTGATAGATGCCGGGCGAGGTCTGCCCCGGTTGCAACAGCCCGACCTCGAGCATCGCCCGTTCGTCAATCCATCCTCTGCCATCGAGCAGGGCCGGCAGCTTCTCCTTGACTTCGCCGGTGCTCAGTTCGGTCATGAAACCGAGCTTGCCCAGGTTTATGCCAGCCACAGGGATTCCGGAGGGGTATGCCACCTGCGCCGCCCTCAATATTGTGCCATCGCCGCCTGTAGTGAGGAGCATCTCCGTGCCGTTCAGCAGAGAGCTGGCCTTCTCCACTTCCCATGCAGAGCTTACCCATGAAGCGACACCGTGCGCATGCAGGAAGTCCGCCACTTCCCGGGCTACACCGCTGGCAGCTTCAATGAAGGGATGGTACAGAATGCCGACCTTTTTCACAGCCCTGCCCTGCCTCTCGATTCCAGGCGCAAAAATCAGGGGAACAATGGAAGTCTAGCATCGTGCGCTTTCAAGTGTCAAGAAAGGGGACATCCGCAACAATCCAGTCTCCCCTTCTCAAGACCTCACCACTTGACATCCTGCCCCACATTTAGTAATGTGCCAGATAGAGCAAAGGAGGTAAATGATGGACGCCATAGAAGCTATCCGCAGCCGCAGAAGCATCCGGGTGTTCAAACCCGAGCCAGTTCCCCGCAAGGTGTTACAAGAGGTACTGGATGCCAGCCGATGGGCGCCGTCATGGGCCAACAGCCAGCCGTGGGAGTTCGCAGTGGTAGGCGGCAAGGTGCTGGACCAGCTCAAGGACCGTCTCGAGGAGAGGGTCAAAGCAAAATCGCCGGAGTCCCCGGAAATCCCAAAGCCGGGCTTTACCGGCCAATATCTCGCCCGGATAGAACGCACGCGGGACATCCTGGATAGTTTCCGGTATCCGCCGGGAGTTGAAATTACACCAGAAAGAAGAGCCGAGTACGTGGCTAAGGCATCACGCTTCCTGGGCGCGCCAAACGGCATCATCGTCTACATAGAAAGGTCGCTGGGGCCTTACGCCATCTTCGATGCGGGCATGATGGCGCAGACCATCTGCCTTACCGCCCACGCCATGGGGCTGGGCACATGTCTTATGGCGAGGGTGACTTATTTCCCGGATATTCTGAGAGAGGTACTCAAGATACCGGAATCGAAGCTCATTGTTATCGGTATAGCTATCGGCTACCCGGACCCGAAGGCCAACTACAATAACTACGTGCGCTCCCGCGAGCCGCTGGACACGATGGTGAACTGGCACGGGATATAACGTAACCAAACAAGCCCAATGTACGCAACAAACTTAATAAACCGGAGTTAAAATGGCAGCAGCAATAGTCGGTATCATCATTTTCCTGATTGCCGCACCAAGAATAGTCAAGAAGTGGTATCACCGCCCCGCCCCGGCACACATCGGGCCGTTCCTTAGCAGTCCTTTAAGATTCTTGATGCAACCGCCCGATAAGATAATCGAGCGTAGCGGCATCAAGCCGGGGATGACGGTGCTCGACCTCGGCTGCGGGAGCGGGGCCTTCACCATTCCTGTCGCCAGGGCAGTCGGAGAGCAGGGCAAAGTGATTGCCGTGGACATACAAAGGGCAATGCTGCGGCAGTTGAAGCGCAAGCTGGCAAAAGCCAAGAACCACGATATAAAGAACATCGAAGTAAGGCATGACAGCGCGTATAACCTGCCGATGGCGGACGGGACGGTGGACCTGGCGCTGATGGTGACCAGCCTGCCGGAGATGGCGGAAAGGGAAAGGGCGCTGCGGGAGGTAAGGCGGGTATTGAAACCCGGAGGAATCCTGGCGGTGAGCGAGATGATTATCGACCCGGACTTTCCCTGGCGCTCTACCACCATCAAGCTCTGCGAGGGTGAGGGATTTGTGGTGGAGGAGAGCCTCGGAAAGTGGTGGAGCTACACGGTGAGGTTTCGGCGAAAATAGCTATCAGCTTCGAGTTTTCCCTATTATATATAAAACGAGAGGGAGTTACCACTGGCCAGACAGGGGGATGGCTGGCCACATGGTAATTAATTTCCATCCGTTCTGTGTATGGCTACAGAGAAGATTCTACCACATAACAAGCGAGAGGTACCATCTACTTTGGGGTGACTGAAATGTATTCATTGACTGGGTGCTACCATATATGCTAGCATTAAATCGAAGAAATGGGTAAGGCTAGTAAGCGGGAACAAAAGAATCCGGCAGAATGTCAAGAACGTTAGCCTGGAAGATTTTGAATGGCTTATCTGCCAGTACGGTACCATGGAGTTTGGCGGCAACCACGCCCTAGCAAGCATCGGGAATGTACGCTATCCTTATAGGAGGCAAAATCCGGTCAATTTCCATTACGTAGCCGAGTTATTAAAGATTATCGACAGTCAACAGACGGAGTAGGTCAGGAGGGGAAGATGGAAAAGAGCATCGAGTATTATATGGATTTGCCCTATACCATCGTGGTGAAAAAAGAGAAGGACAATAAGGGTGAGGATTGCTATATATCTCGTTTGCTGGAGATACCGCATGTTCTGGGTGACGGGAAAACACCGCAGGAAGCCATGGAGTGCCTGAATATGCATATGAGGATGGCAATCAAAGCATATTTAAGGGACGGGATACCGATAGCCGAACCGCAGACGGAGTACAGCGGTAATATCAACATCCGGGTGGACCCGGAACTGCACGCTAATTTAGCCCGGGAAGCCGCAGTCTATGATATCAGCCTGAACAAATACACGGCGTTGATACTGGAAAGACGAAAGATAGGTATGCAACCGACATCGGCAAACCGCCTGGTGCGGGGGAAGAGGTCGAGTGCTGGTATGCGAAAATAGCGGTCAGCTTAGGGTTTTTCCTATTAAATACAAAACGAGAGGGAGTTATTGGAACGGACAGGGTGAATGATTGGCTTTCCATGAGTACGTTAAAAAATGCTCGCCTGTTCTATGTTAAGCCGTAATACTCTGGGAATAGTAGTTACAATTGTCTTTGGCTCCACAGAAAAAGCAACCTGGATTTTCTTCCAAGCAGATTCCGCTTTTAAGTCCAAATTCTTTGGACTCCTCTTGTCCGTAGACTGCAAATACAATATCAATGTATCGAATGGGATATCCTGTTGCCTGGGCAAACTTCCTGCCGTGAATGACAGTCTTTAAGAACTGCTGGTCACTTTCTATGAGTCCCAATCGTTTGAAGATGCGACAAACTACACGGTCGGGTTTGACAACAGGCATCCCAATATCGGTGAGAACATGATAAGTCGTTATTCTACCAAGACCGGAGAACTTCAATTCTAATTCTTCCTTAAAGAGCATAAGATTCTCGAAAGACGTTTTTGGAGCAAACGAGTCAATGTAGGATTGAAACGAGCCGTAAGTACCAACAATGCTGTTGAACATAAGCGCGTTATTAACACAGGATTCAACCTTACGCCGATTCTTTATCATCTGTGGGTCTGCTAGAATCTCGTTAACCTTGTCACCATCGTAGTTCGCGACTGTTTGGTAGTCAGGGAAGTAGGCGCGTATCAAGTCCAGTTTTTCATTGACGGTAGCAGCCCTGAATCCTGAATAGAAAATGACGCTAACTAATATCCAATAGTAATCTGCGTCTGAGAAAGTCTTAGTCCCAAGATGCTTGAAGCTGTCAAGTTTGCCTTTTAGCTGGTCTACTGGCATGTTCAAAGAACCGACAATAATAAGCGTGGACTCAATCTTGTCGAAAATATCCTTATAGTCTTTCACGGGCATCTATCTGACCCCTGCCAGTTTCGCGTTCTTAATCGTGACTGTGGGACTGGTTTACCGGTGCCTGGTCCGCCCTTCCAGCCAGCGCTTGAAGGATGCATGGCTCTCACCGGAGTGATGCCCTGCCAGCAAGTTTTTCACACTGATGTCCTCGTCAAGGTCGTTCCAATGAATACCCTCACCCTTGCCTATAAATCGCCAGTTGCCGCGCTCCTTGGGTGTACCATGCAATAGCCTCGGGTACCAGGCCAAAGGAACCGAGATAGTCCGGCCATCGCTCAGCTCAACCGTGAGAGTTTCTTCCGTTATCTCTACACCTACGGCATTCGGTATTTCTATCTCAACTCTGGAAATAGTCATGCCAGGCCTCCAACAACGAGGATTGCTGTTCCTCGACAACTCGCTGAATACGTCTTAACTCTGACCTGCTGAACCCGCCGCTTCTCTCTAGCCTAACAGGGTCCAACCAAAATTTCGCCACGTTCTCATCTCGCTCAACGTGGACGTGTGCCGGCTCGTCGCCATCACCTGCATAGAAGAAAAGTCGATATGCCCCTATACATCGGATGGTCGGCATCTATTACTTTGTTTTATCCTTCCCAACTTAGCAAAAAATACCCTTAGCTATCACTGCAAAAACCTCGGAATGTTTGCCCTTTCATGCAAGCTATTCACCGTGTCAAGATGCAGCAAGCTTACCTGACTCCTGCCAGTTTCGCATTCTCGTGATGGGGGACTGGTTTACCGGTGCCTGGTTCGTCCTTCCAAGCACCACATGCGAAACTATACGGCTATCGCCTCGTGTTCCAGCACTTCCTTCAAAAACGGAGGCAACGCGCCGCTTTCAATTTCTTCCGGTGTGAAGCCATATGCCTGAATAGGTTCTTTGAGCCTGCCCGCTGCCAGACCCAGAAGCTCCATCCGCTCCAGCAGGCCCAGCTGACTGAAATCTTCAGATATCACAACCAGGTCCAGGTCGCTACCTTCATGCTGGTTGCCCTGTGCGTAAGAGCCAAAGAGAAACACGGCGCGCGCCCGTATGCCCCTGCTTCCTAACTCTTTGCGGTAGCGGTCAATTATTCTTTCAGTTTTGGATGCGATTTTAGCCACTTTAATACTCTCTCTGTTTGTGCGAGGTAGGTTCAGGCTACTTTCTCAGTGTATTCCAATATTACTCTTTCAATGTCCGCGGGATAGCGTGTCGGGATGCTGGCATTATTCAACTTGCTTATAAACTCGTACAGGTCCGGCTCCAAATTTACGCACTGCTGGCTAAAAAGATAAGGTCATGACTTCTGGGCGCTGGCTTGTCGTTGACTTCAGTTACCAGCGCCTTCAGTAATTTTTCGATTACCAGGTGCGAGAAAAACACAACATAAATATATCTGCCAGTAACGAGCATATGCCGGGCAGTCTCAAAATCATACTCAGCTGACCTTAGCCAGTTAGCCGGGAAACCCGGACTCACCACTGCAAAAACACTGGAATGTTTGCCTTTTCATGCGTACTATATAAGCCGATACCGTGATTATAACACAGTTTCAAGAATAGCATTGCCACGTAAAATACCCCAGGGCAGGGGCAAGGGAAAGCAAAAGAGAGGCCATCAGAGGACAAAAGGGTGAATCTCTGTCCCCGCTCATGGTTCGACAGGCTCACCACGAGCGGACAACGACTGAGTGCTAGAACTTGAAGATATCGGTAGCCAATTGCGCCAGCCTGATTCCCAGGCCGGGAGCAATGCCGAACACCAGCACGCCGATGCAGGAAATTCCGAGGGCCACCTTGAGCGCAGGTGAGGAGGGTACAGTCTCCAGCGAGGCGGGTTCGCCGACCCACATGGTCTTGACCACCCGCATATAGTAGTAAGCGGAGGCTACGCTGTTTACCACGGCGATGATGACCAGCCAAAGAAGGCCGTGGTTGACCGCAGAGCTGAAGATATAGAACTTGGCCATGAAGCCCGCCGCCGGCGGCATCCCGATGAGAGAAATGAGTCCGAGGCTCAGAGCCAGGCTCAGTCCCGGAGAGCGCTTTATCATCCCTGAGAAATCGGCGATGTCGTCGCTGTTGATTTTGTTGGAAATAGCGATGATGGCGATGAATACCGCCAGGTTAGCCAGAGAATAGGCCGCCAGGAAGAAGAGAATGCCGCTCCGGCCCAGGATATCCGCCGGGGGAGCTACTCCGACCGTAGCCAGTCCCACCATGAGGTAGCCGGCCTGGGCGATGCTTGAGTACCCCAGCATGCGCTTGATATTGGTCTGAGGAATTGCGAGTATGTTCCCAAGTGTCATGCTGATGGCGGCAAGGACAGCGAAAATTATACCCCACTCCATGCCCAGCCACTGCGGCATTCCGAAAGCGGAATAGAAGACCCTTAATATCACGGCAAATCCGGCCGCCTTGCTTCCCACCGAGAGGAACGCGGTGATGGTGGTCGGCGCGCCTTCATAGACGTCAGGCACCCACATCTGGAAGGGGACGGCGGCAATCTTGAAGCCGAAACCGGCTATTATCAATATCATGCCGAAGATAAGCCCCGGCCCGGCGGACGCCATCGGCAGAGAGGCCGACTGGATAGCCGAAGCAATCTGGGACAGGTGAGTCTTGCCGGTAAAACCGAAGACGAAGGCCATGCCAAAAAGCAGAACGGAGGAGGCCACCGCGCCCAGGAGCAAATACTTGAGCGAAGACTCGCTCGACTTCGGGTCTTTCAGGAAGCCGACCAGGACATAGAGCGGTATGCTGGTCAGTTCAAGCGCGATATAGACCGAAATCAAGTCGGTGGCGGCGGCCATCAGCATCATGCCCAGAGTAGAGATAAGAAGAAGAGCGTAGTATTCGCCCCGGAAGCGGGAGAACTTTGAAACGTAATCCGCGGAAGCAAGAATAACCAGGCCGGTGATACTCAGGAACAGCAGCTTGAAGAAAAGGGCAAAGTTATCTATGGCGACCAGCCCGCCGAAAATGGTCCCGGGCTGGATTCCCCACAGCGCAACGGTAAAGAAAGCGGCAACCACCAATCCGATGATGCTGACCACTGCCAGCACAACCTTCTTCTCAATGAAGAGGTCGAGCAAGATTACTATTATGGCAAAAGCCGCCAGACTCAGTTCCGGTATTAAAAGCCCGAAATTCAAAGGGTTGCTCCTTTAGTGCACGAGATTACTTATTAATGTCATCGAGGCTATCAGAAAACCCCTCACCTTAATCCTCTCCCTCAAGGGGCGAGGAAACTGTTAACATCCTATTCCGCAGGCCGCTCATGGTTCGACAGGCTCACCACGAGCGGTTGATAAAAACCCTTTACTGCACCACTTTTGCTATCCGCAGAAGCTTCCGGGTGTCCTCGTGGAGGTCATCCCAAATGTCGGGGATGTGTTCCTTCTCTACCCAGACCGCTTCGTTTATGTCGCTTCCAACCTGAAGCTGCCCTCCGGTAATCCTCGCCAGATAGCAGATGTAAATTACATGGAGGGTTACGGCACCGCCGGCCTTTACAATTCTATCGAATGGCGCCAGCGGCGAGACCAGTTCTATTTCGAGCTTGGTCTCCTCGCTAACTTCCCTCCTGATTCCTTCCTCTATGGTCTCTCCCGGTTCGAGCGCCCCGCCGGGGCATATCCACTTGCCCTGCCAGAATCCGCCCCTCGCCGGGGTATGTTTCACCAGCAGCACTCTGCCAGTGTCATCCTGGATGACCGCTCCCACCCCAAGCATAATAGGGCAGTTCACGGCTACCTCAGTATGGGCAAGACAGCCACTTTAATAATATCGGTCAAAATCGCCGGGTAGATGCCAATCAGCAGCATCGCAGCGACCAACAGCACCATGTATATTTTGTCGACAGCGTGGGCGTCTTCCGTGCCATCGAATTTCTCCATCACCGGCCCGTAGAATGCCCTCTGAATCATCCACAGCACATAACCCGCGCCGACAACGACACCCAGCACCGCAAGGATGGTGCCCACCTGAAGCCCGGGAACGGCGTTGCTGCTGAAGCTGCCTATAAAAACCAGGAACTCGGCGGCAAAGCCACTGGTGCCCGGCAGGCCAAGCCCGCCCAGGCCACCCAGGGTAAAGATGACAGTAATAAATGGTATCTGCCTTGCAAGCCCGCCGAGCTTGCTCAGGTCGCGTTCATGAGAGTTGTGCATCACCAGCCCGGCAACCGCAAAAAGAAGCCCGGCAATGAAGCCGTGGCTGACCATCTGTAATACGGCTCCGGTTACGCTCACCTGGCTCAGGGCGAATATGCCAAGCAGGACAAATCCCATGTGACTTACGCTGCTGTAGGCAATGAGTTTTTTAATGTCCGTCTGCCGCAGGGTGACGGCTGCCCCGTAAAGGATGGTGAATACGGCGAAGATAACCAGCACCGTGCCGTACCTCTGCGCCACATCCGGGAATATGCCCACCACGATGCGGAGCATGCCATAGCCGCCCATCTTCAGGAGCGCGCCGGCAAGCATCACGCTAACGGCGGTCGGGGCATCGGTATGGGCGTCAGGCAGCCAGGTATGCACCGGGAAAACCGGCAGCTTGACTGCAAATCCGGTCAGCAGCAGGGAAAACATGGCGGCTGCCGGGATGACCGCGCGATAAGGAGCAAGCCCGGTGTTCGCCAGGTCTATCATGCTCAGGCTGCCGGTGGTGAAGTACAGGCTGAGGATTCCCGCCAGCATCATGGCGCTGCCGAACAGGGTGTAAATCACGTACTTGATAGCGGAGTATTCTCTCCTGCCCGCTCCCCAGATAGAAATCAGGAAGTACATGGGGATGACCTCAATCTCCCAGAAGAGGAAGAAGAGCAGGAGGTCGAGCGCGGCGAAGACCCCCAGGATGCTCCCTTCCAGGAGAAGCAACCAGGCGAAATACTCTTTCGGCCTGAGGTCGATGTGCCAGGAGACAAGGATGACCAGGAAACCGAGAAAAGCGGTGAGGACGACGAAAGGCAGGTTCAAACCATCGACGCCGAGGTGGTAGAAAGCGTTGATAGCCGGAATCCACGACACTTTTTCCGAGAATTGTATCAGTCCGGCCGCGCCCGAGGACTTGTTGAAAAGGGCAAAAACGACAAGTGATAGGATAAAGGGTATGATGGTGAAAACGAGGGCCACGCGCTTGATACTCCCGGCAGACTTGCCCGGCAGCAAAGCGATGACGATGGCCCCTACCATCGGGAGAAAGACTATGGCTGAAAGGTAATTAAAGCTCAACTTTTATCCGCTCCTGATGAACACTACAGTTTCAAATTCCGAGAACTAAAAACCAATATTCAAATGCAAAGGCTAAAAGTTTTTAGCCATCAGCTATTAGTCCCTACCCCCTCCTGGATTCCCCGCCTTCGCGGGGAATGACAATTTTGGGAGTTAACCCTATCCAATCATGAACACGAATATTACTATAGCCAGAATGCCGATGCCGATAAACAGGCCATAAAGCTGCAACTGCCCCGTTTGCGCCCGTCTGAGAGACCTGCCGCCGGCGATAGCGCCCCGGGCTATTCCATTGACTGCGCCGTCAACACCTTTGCTGTCAATCTTCTGCAAGAGGGCGAAGAAACCATTTACCAGGGTCTTCTTCACGATGACGCCTTCATAAAGCTCATCCATCCAGTACTTGTGATAGAACAAAGTATAGAAGGGTTTGAACCTGCTTCCGATTTTCTCTGCCGAGACCCACTTCTTGCTATACATGGCGTAAGCCAGGAAGATGCCGAGCAGAGCCAGCGCCAGCGCGCCCCAGGGCAGAGGATGAGTCAGGGGTTCGAACAGTCCCTCGATGAAACCGCGCGTCTCGCCGTGCCCGAAGAATGCGCTGAAGCCGCCGGTTACGTTCCAGAACCCGGAGACTACCGCCGGTATAGCCAACAGCACCAGCGGCACCACCATCACTTTGCTGGACTCATGAGGTTTTGCCGGACCATGAGCATCATGGCCCGCTCCGTGAGAGGCATGCGCGGTCGAGCCGTGTTCCGGGACTGCACCGCCGCGGTACTCGCCGCTGAAGGTCAAAAACAAAGCCCGGAAGATGTAAAACGCGGTCATAAAAACGGTAATTATAGCCAGCACAAACAACGCCGGCCTGGCTTCAAGAGCGGTGAGCAGAATTTCATCTTTGCTCCAGAACCCAGCAAGGGGCCAGATGCCTGCCAGGCTCAGCGCGGCGAGGAGAAAAGTGGTATAAGTCCAGGGCATAACTTTCCTCAAACCGCCCATCAGGCGCATGTCAAAGGTGCCGGTGGCATGGTTTACGCTGCCCGCGCCGAGGAAGAGCAGCGCCTTGAAGAAGGCGTGATTGAACAGGTGGAACATACCTATAGCGGTAGCGGCTTTGGCTACCTCCAGGGTGACATGGCCTTCATGGGCGACAACAATGCCGGCCGCTCCCAGTCCCAGCATCATATAGCCAAGCTGGCTGATGGTGGAATACGCCACGACGCGCTTGATGTCATGCATCACCAGGCCCATAGAGGCGGCAAAAATCGCGGTGATGGCGCCCACCGTCGCCACGGTGGTCAGCGCCTCCGGAGAGCCGACGAATAACGGGAACATGCGGGCAACCAGGAACACGCCTGCCGCGACCATAGTGGCGGCATGTATGAGGGCGCTGACTGGAGTTGGACCTTCCATGGCATCGGGAAGCCAGACATGCAGCGGGAACTGCGCCGATTTGCCGGCGGCGCCCGCAAACAGCCCGATAGCCGCCCAGGTGAGAGCCGCTCCGCCCAGGGTACCGGCTATGGCCATCGCGTGTAGCTGGGAGATGTCAAACGTTCCTGCTGCGCGGTACAAGGCCAGGAGTCCGGCCAGGAAACCGAAATCGCCGAGGCGGGTGACCAGGAATGCCTTCTTGGCGGCATTGGCCGCGGATGGCTTATGGAACCAGAAGCCGATAAGGAGGTAGGAACACAGGCCAACCAGCTCCCAGAAGACGAACATGAAGAGGATGTTGTTGGCCAGCACCAGCCCGAGCATAGACATGGTAAACAGGGACATGGCCGCGTAATACCTGTGATAGCCGGGGTCGCCCTGCATGTAGCCCTGCGAGTAAATCTGGACCATGGAACTGACGCCGGTAACAACAACCAGCATCACAACTGTCAGGGCGTCCACCATAATCCCCACGTTGATGCGCAGGTCTCCGATGACCGCCCAGCTGATGGCCGGGACTGCAACCTCATGGCCGGGAGCAGCCAGCACGGTTATCAGTCCCCAGACAGAAAGAGCGAAAGAGGTGAGAATGGCAGCAATAGTAATATAGCCGGCTACCTTCGACTCCGGCTTTACGAAGGGCCGGATGAAAAGAGCGATTATTACAAAAGACAGCAGCGGCAGCAGAAATATGCCCCAGAACAACTGATATGGCATCATCACAGCTTCCTCAATATCTCATCGACGATGTGTTTCTTGTCTTTGGGCACATAGACGCTATATGGAGTCAACTCCCGCACGGGAGATTCGCCCGACGTGGGCTGAATCAGGGTAGGAACATTTTCAGCCTCGAAGAGCTCTTTCCAGGTCTCGGCTATCATCTTGTTGTTGGCTTTTTTTACTTCAACCCACATACTTCTTAAATCCCAAGTACCAAATTCCAAATCCCAAACAAACATCAAGCACCAAAATTCAAAAACTCAAACGCACCACCCAACCGCCAAAAAAGTTTTCCATTTTTGCACAAGAGCTTATTGATAACGGATTAAACAACCTGTCATCCTTCATTTGAAGGACACGAACGATGAAAATTCTCTCTCCCCTCAAGGGAGCCTTGCGCAAAAAGTCGCTCATCAATGTCATTCTGAGGCAAAGCCCATCGAGGGAGAGGGATTTGACGAATTTTACTATTACCATTTCATCAGGTTAATCTTCGATATATCGATAAGCTGGCGGTTGCGGTAGATAGCTATGATGATAGCCAGCCCAACTGCTGCCTCGGCAGCCGCCACTACTATGACAAAGATGGCAAAGACCTGCCCGGTCAGCATCGCCGGAACGACGAACCGCGAGAAGGCGATGAGCATGATATTGACCGCATTGAGCATAATTTCGATGCACATCAGAATAATAACCGCATTGCGCTTGACCAGAGCGCCATACAGTCCTATTGAGAACAGGAGCGCTGCCAGTATAAGATAGTGTTCCAGGCCAATCACCCGTTATTTCTCCCTTACCAGAACTATAGCTCCGATGACCGCTGCCAGTAACAGAACTACCGAAATTTCAACCGCCAGCAGGAAGCCACCCCCTCCGAAAAGCGCCTGCGCCAGCGCCGATGTGGTGGGTGCCACCGGCGGCACAGCGGATACTTTCCAGTTGGTAGCCAGGACAATCCAGACTCCCGCCGCAAGAAACAACAGCACGACTATGAGGGCGGGAAGCTCCAGATTATTGGAGGGGTTGCCCTGATGAAGTTCCCTGGTCAGCATAACGGCAAGAATAATCAATATCGAGATAGCGCCGACATAGACCAGAATCTGCACCACTGCCAGGAAGTCGGCGCTGAGGGTGATATAGAGGCCGGCTATCGCAAGGAAAGACATGATAAGGGCGAACGCTGCCCGGAAGACATTGCGCAGGAAGACCACTGCCAGGGCAGCTACCACAGCTACTACAGCCAGAATCCAAAAAGAAATCTGTAGCGCCATTACTCTTCTTTCTCCGTAATCTTTTCGAGGAGCAGGGTCTGCTCGGGCAACTGTGCCGCAATCCCGGGCGACATGTACCCGCTGCGTATCCTCGTTTCCGATGGCAGCAACATATCATTGGACTGTATTATCTCATTGCGCCGGTACTTTGCTTTCTCGTAACTATAGCCCATATAAATCGCCTCGTAGGGACAGGCCTCGACGCACAAACCACACTGGATACAGTAACCGGTATCTACGGTAATATCGACGTCGTACTTGTTCTTTTCTTTGTCAATTTTTGTGGCAATCTGTATAGCGCCGATGGGGCAAGCCTTGGAGCAGGTGGCACAGCCGGTGCACTTAACATTGTCCCAGACAAGCTCATTGCCCCGGATGCGGCGCGAAACATGAAGCTTCTGCTCCGGGTACTGCACCGTCACCGGGTGCCGGAACAGATGCTTGATAGTCACCCGCAACCCTTTAGCAATGCCTATTCCATAATGTTCAGGCTTCAACTTTAACTCTACCCCATCCGAATTTGAAAAGCCTCGACCACGAGACTATCAGGACTGCCATTATGCCAATATTGACGAATAGCATGGGCCACGGCACACCGCCCGGCCATGCGAGGACCTCTATGGCAGTGATAACCAGGTTTATGACAGACAGCGGAAAGAGGAATTTCCATGCCAGCGCCATAAGCTGGTCTATCCTGGCGCGGGGAAGGGTGGTGCGCACCCAGACCAGCACAAAGAACACTGCAACTACCTTAATCAGGAACCACAGCCACGGTGGCAGTAGCGGGCCTCTCCACCCGCTGAGGAACAGCGTGGTGATGAGAACGGAGAGGAGCAGGGCTTCAGCGTATTCCACCAGGTAGAACAGGGCGAACTTCATTCCCGAGTACTCGGTGTGAAAGCCCGCCACAATCTCGGAATCGGCTTCCAGCAGGTCAAAGGGGCTGCGGTTGATTTCCGCCGAGGCGCCGATAAAGAAAATGAGAAAAGCCAGCGGCTGCATCAGTATAAAAGGAATGTTCTGCGCCAACACGATATCGTTGAGGGACATCGAGCCAGCCAGAAGCACCACACTGGCGATAGAGAGCACCACGGGAATCTCATAGCTCACCACTGCCGCCACAGCACGCATGGCGCTGATGAGCGAGTACTTATTGTTGGAGCCCCACCCCGCCATAACAATGCCGAGCGCCGATAGCGAGCTTATGGCTACCACGAAGAGTATTCCCACGTTGAGGTCGGCGAGCATAGCGCCGTTGCTGAAGGGGACCACTACGAATACGAGAAGCACCGGCACGAAAGCAACCGCCGGAGCCAGCCAGTGGACTACCTTGTCTGCGTTATAAGGCACGATGTCTTCTTTAGTCAGCGCCTTGATAGCATCCATGATTGGCTGAATGACGCCGAAAGGCCCGCACCGGTTGGGACCGAGACGCGCCTGGAGGCGTCCCATGGCCCTGCGCTCGAAGTAGGTGAAGAAGAGCACCATGAGCAGGACGAACAGGATGGCAATGATAGTGAAGACCAGCCAGTGCCACCAGAATCCGCCGGGCCAATCGGCTGGCAGGGGTTTCAGCGCACTACCTATCGAGCTAAGAGCATAACTCTCTAACATCATTACCTGTCAATCTCACCCATTACGATATCGATGCTGCCGAAGATGAGTATGGCATCGGCTATCTTCCACCCGACGACCATGTCACGCAGAGCGGTCAAATTGAGAAAGCTCGGCGCTCGGATGTGGCAGCGGTACGGGGCAATCGAGTTATCCGATACAATGTAAAACCCAAGCTCGCCTCTGGTGGATTCGATATGTCCGTAGACCTCTCCCACCGGAAGATGAACCGGTTGGACTACCGGAGTCTGGAACTCGCCGCCGGGGAGCTGCTTTCTGGCCTGTCCCAATATACGCAGGCTCTGGCGCATCTCCTCCACGCGCACCCGGTAGCGGTCATAGCAATCGCCGCAGGCGCCGGTGGGAATATCGAACTCAAAACGGTCGTAAACGGAGTAGGGGTCTACCTTGCGTATATCCCACTTCACGCCGCTGGCCCGCAGCACCGGGCCGCTGGCCGAGATGTTGATGGCTGTTTCCTTCGGCAGGATGCCCACGCCCCGGGAGCGGGCAAGGAGGACCTCATTTTGCCGAAGAAGCTGGTCGTATTCGTCAATCCAGCGCGGCATCTGCTCCAGGAACTTGTCCAGGGCAGGCAGAAACTCTTCGGGTATATCCTGGCTCAGTCCGCCGACCCTCATGTAGTTATAAGTCAGCCGCTGTCCGGAGACCATCTCGAAAAGGTCGAGTATCTTCTCCCTTTCGCGTATCATGTAGACGATGGGCGTCATGAAAGCGCCGCAATCGTTGAGGAATGCGCCGACCGCTATCAGGTGGCTGGCGATTCTCTGAAGCTCGGCCATGATAACCCGTATGTATTCGCACCGCTCGGTAACTTTAATTCCGGCAAGCTTCTCCACGGCCATGCAATAGGCGAAGTTGTTGCTCATGGAAGAAAGATAGTCCAGCCTGTCGGTGAGGGAGACGAAGCCGTTATAGGTGCGCTCTTCCGCCAGCTTTTCTATGCCGCGATGCAGGTAGCCGAAGACCGGCTCCATATCGACGATGACCTCGCCGTCCATGGTGGCCCTCATGCGGAACACGCCGTGCGTGCTGGGATGCTGAGGCCCGATATTCAAAAGAAAGGGTTCGGTCTTAATTGCCATCCGATAGATAGTCCTTGCGCAAGGGGTGTCCCTTGAAGCCATCCCAGAGGACGATGCGCTTCATATTGGGATGCCCCTCGAACTTTATTCCGAACAGGTCAAAGGTCTCACGCTCCTGGAAATCGGCGCCTTTCCACAGCTTCACCACCGAAGGAACGACGGGATTTTCCCGGCCATAGCAGCGGGTCTTGAGCGTCATCGTGTGATTGTGCTTGAGCGAGGCTAACCTGTAGACCAGTTCAAAGTAGTCATAGTAATCGACGGCGGTAAGAAAGGCGAGATAGTCGAAGTCCAGCCCGGTGGTATCCTTGAGATACCGGGCTACATCGAGAAGGGACTCGCTCTTGACCAAAACGGCCTGGTCATTGGCTTCGACAACAGCACCGGGGAAGCGCTCTTTTAGCTGTTTGCCTATTTCCAGTCCCGATAAAGAAACAGTCATATTTCTACCCTTAAAGTTACGATTCCTCAAGCTCCCTGCTTTCGGGAATCTTGATATGCCTGTTCATTACCTTGCGGTGTAGCATCTGTATCCCGTAGAGCAGCGCTTCAGGTCGAGGTGGACATCCCGGCACATAAACATCGACCGGGACTATTCGATTATACCCGGGGACGACACTATAAGATGAAGCGAAGATTCCACCGCTGATGCCGCAGGCGCCCATGGCAATGACCCACTTCGGCTCAGCCATCTGCTCATAGATGCGCTTAAGCTGGGGGGCCATTTTCCAGGTCATTGTCCCGGCGGTAATCATCAGGTCGGCCTGGCGCGGGGAGGCGCGGAAGATTTCCATCCCGAAGCGGGACATATCGAACCGGGAAGCGGCGGTGGCAATCATCTCGAAGGCGCAGCAGGCGGGGGCGAACATGGCCGGCCACATGGAATAGCGCCTAGCCAGGTTCAGAATCAGGTCCAGGGAACCGACCAGTATGCCGGGACGCGCCTGAATATCGAGCCACTTATCGGGGTCAGGAATGGGCTGCTGGCTGGCCGCGCGCAGTCGCTCAATCTCCGCACCCTCTGTTGCATCAAGCTCGGCGGGGGTGTAGATTTTGATTCTCGTCTCTCCGATTGTTTGTAGCTGGAAGTCTTCTACTTCCACTCCAGGACATTTTTCTTCCATGCGTACAAAACACCTACAATAACGATGAAAAGCAGGACGACGATAGCAATAAGGGCGGAAACGCCAAGCTGCCGTACCTGCACCGCCCAGGGGTAGATAAAGACCACCACGACATCCAGGGAGATGAAGACCAGGGCATAGAAATAATAGCGGAAGTTGAACTGCACCCAGGCTTTGCCCGTGGGCTGCAATCCGCACTCGTAGGTGGCGTTCTTGATGGGATTGGGGCGGTTTTTGGAGATGATTCCCATGCGTCTGAGCATGGGAGGCATAGCAAGAGTAGAAACGGTAAACAGGACGGCCACTACGAGGAACAGCGCAACTGAACCGTAATCTGCCAGCAACGAGCACTCCTCAAGCAAATTGCCGTTGAATACTATAGCACAACAAAGTTTCCCATGCAAGAGCAGCAAAAGTTGTATAAAACAAGGGGCAAATATCAGTGTTGCCGTAAGTAAAAACACTGATACGGGTAACAGGTGAAAACACTGTATTTTGCTTGACAAGGGAAGCTGGCGGGCGGATGACTTACGCCCCCACCATCCACCTCAACAGCCGGCCTTTGATGCGGCTTTTGATGCCGCCGATGCTGGCGGTGAGCGTTATGGCGGCTCCTGCCACCTTCCATAGCTGGGCAGTGTCTGGCAGAAGGGTGTTCGCAACATTTTCCTCTTCGCTGACCCGGTAGTCGAAGCCTTTGATTACCGCTACCGGGATTCCCTCGCTGGCCTGTCCTATAAGGAGGGCGGCAGCGCCGGTCAACTCGTAGGCGATGAGGTCCACGCCGCCGTACTTCGGCCTGCCGAACCTGTCTTTCTCGGCAAATTTCCTGGCCACTGTCTCTATGCCTGAAGAGCCGATGGGAAGGTCGAGGCTGCCAAAGAGGTAAGGCGTGGTATCCGAGATGATGACCGCCACCTCTTTGCCGGTCAGCTTCCTGATGTTCTGCCGTAGCTCAAGGGCTGCCTTGTCAGGGTCGGGCGGGGGCAGGCTGACAAAGCCCTCAGGATGGTTCGAGCCATCGATGCCGCCGTTGTTCGAGAGCCTTCCTGCCTTATCCCTGGTAATGACGATGTTGGGGGCTTCCTCCAGCAGTTTCACGGCCATCTCCGGCTTACTTGAATACCTGCGGATTTGCTCCTTGCCCATCTTCGTCAGGGGAATAGCGGCGATGAGCTTGTGGCCGTGGTCCATCATAAGCTGAATGACCGCAGGATTCTCCTTCACCTTGTGTGCGATGTCCGAAGCCTTCTTGCCCGGCTTTACCTGGCGCAAATCGATAACCAGGTTTTCCGCTTTAGATACGACCTTCGCTGTAATTACGATGATGTCTTTTTCTTGTATGCCGCCCGCTTCGTTTCGAGCGCACTCCACGATAAGCTGCGCCAGATTGTCCCCGGCCTTGATTTCCGGGATAGTGGTCAGACCCACTACCTGTATATTTTTCATTTCTTCACGCTCGATTAAGTATTCAACTTCAGGCTATATCATTCATTATACTCCAGACAGTCACTTACTAAGAGTCTCATAATAATCTGGACGCAGGTCTCCCTTTGAAAAAGGGGGGGCTGAAGGGGGATTTGAAAATCCCTCTCATTCTCCCCTTCGACTTCGTTCAGGGCAGGCTCCCCGTATCAGGTACGGGGCAGGCTTTTACGAAAG
>JACPPQ010000163.1 GCA_016190925.1 Chloroflexota bacterium
CAATAAAGGTGTGCGCAAAAATGGCAGAATATTTTGTAGCTCGTGCGCAACTCGAAGCTAAATATTTCTGCCCCAACTTTTGAATTTTAGTGCTTTGAATTTGTTTCGGATTTCGGATTTCGGATTTAGAGCTTCCGCTTTATGCGGGTTAGGATTTAATCGTCGAGAGGATGCGAATATGAGCGATAACGGAAAGCAGAAAAAAGTGGGTGCGGTCATGGTGGTGGGGGGCGGCATCAGCGGCATGCAGTCCGCCCTCGACCTGGCCAACTCCGGCTTCAAGGTCTACCTGGTGGAAGAGACCTCTTCCATCGGCGGCCGCATGTCCCAGCTGGACAAGACCTTTCCCACCAACGACTGCTCCATGTGCATGATATCGCCCAAGCTCATCGAGGTGGACAAGCACCTCAACATCGAGATTCTTACCAATTCACGGGTGCAGTCCCTGGAAGGCGAGGCGGGCAATTTCAAGGCAAAGGTGCTCAAGAAGCCGCGCTACATCGACCTGAAGAAGTGCAGCTCCTGCGGCGATTGTGCGGCGGCCTGTCCCGTAGACCTGGTAAACGAGTTCGAGCAGGGACTGAACCAGCGCCACGCCGCCTACAAGCGTTACCCCCAGGCGATACCCGGCGCTTACGCCATCAGCAAGGTGGCCAGGCCTCCCTGCAAGCTCTCCTGCCCGGCCGGATGCAACGGCCAGGGTTACGTAGCCCTGATTTCCAAAGGAAAATATTTGGAAGCCCTAGACCACATCAAGCTGACGATTCCCTTGCCCGCGACGCTGGGCCGCATCTGCTTTCATCCCTGCGAGACCGGATGCAACCGCAATGAGTTGGACCAGCCGGTAGCCATACAGGCTTTGAAACGGTTCGCTGCTGATTATGTCAAGCAGAAAAGGGCGGAGGGCGCTATCCCGCCGGAGAAAAAGCCGGTACTCGACCCCTCTAAGCCGAAGGTGGCCGTGGTGGGCGCCGGTCCCTCCGGGCTTACCTGTGCTTCCGACCTGGTCAACCAGGGGTATCCGGTGACCATCTTCGAGGCCAGCTCGAAGCCGGGAGGACAACTCTTCCTCAGCATCCCGAAGTACCGCCTTCCCAAGGACGTGCTGGCTGATGAAATAAAAGATATTATAGACATGGGCATAGAGCTTAAGCTCAACACCCCCATCGGTGATAAGCTCTCCATCAACGACCTCAAGAAGCAGGGCTATAAGGCTGTTTATCTGGCTATTGGCGCGCAGAAGAGCCGCGGCCTTCCCATTCCTGGCGCCGACCTTCAGGGCGTTACGCAGGGGCTGGATTTCCTCAAAGACATTAACCTGGACAGGCCGGTCTCTATCGGCACAAGGGTGGTGGTCATCGGCGGCGGCAATGTGGCCATGGATTGCGCCCGCACGGCACGCCGCATGGGCGCTCAGGTGAGCATCTATTATCGCCGTTCGAGGGCTGAAATGCCCGCCCTGCCCTGGGAAATAGAGGAGGCTGAGGAAGAGGGCGTCGAAATCAGGGACCTGTGGAGTCCCAAAGCTATCACCGGCAAAGATGGCAAAGTAGCCGCCATCGAGTTCGAGAAATCGGTCTCCGAGGGCACGGGCAGGCAGACCCGCCTGGTCATCGATAAGAACATTGCCACTAAAGCCGAATGTGATACCGTTATCATGGCCATCGGACAGGGGGCAGACCTCTCGCTCCTTCCCAAAGAGAGCGCTATCAAGACCAAGGACGGAGTCATCGAGGCCGACCCGGTTACCCTGGCTACCGGTGAACAAGGCGTCTTCGCCGGCGGCGATTTCCTGACCGGGCCGAAATCCGCGGTGGAAGCCATCGGCCAGGGACACGAAGCCGCTATATCGATACAGAGGTTTCTCACCGGCGCTGACCTCAAGGAGGGACGTCCGCAGGCCAAAACGGAGCCTGCGCCGCTGCCGCCCGGAGAGCACGCCAGAAAAGAAAGGTTCCACGCACCCAGGATAGTCCTTGAAAAACGGCTCTCTGGCTTCGATGAGGTGGAACGCTGCTTCACCGAAGAAGAGGCACGCAAGGAAGCGGAGAGGTGCCTCAACTGCGGGCTGTGTAGCGAGTGCCTCCAGTGTGTCACCGCCTGCCAGGCAAAGGCTATCGACCACAGCATGAAAGAGGAGGTTGTCGAGCTTAATGTCGGCTCGGTGGTGCTCGCCCCCGGCTTCGAACCCTTCGATGCCGCTCTCAAGAGCGAATACGGCTATGGCCGTATGCCCAATGTGGTCACCAGCCTGGAGTTCGAGCGCATACTATCCGCCTCCGGGGCGTTCCAGGGACAGGTGCTGCGCCCGTCCGATAAAAAACACGCGATCAAGATAGGCTGGATACAGTGCGTCGGCTCCCGTGATGAGACCTGCGGCAGGGACTACTGCTCCTCGGTGTGCTGCATGTACGCCACCAAGGAGGCCATCATCGCCCGCGAGCACGAAAGCTCAATCCAGCCCACCATCTTTTACAACGACCTTAGAGCCTTCGGTAAAGGGTTTGAAAAATATTACGAGTCCGCCAAAAACAAGTTCGGTGTGCGTTATATGAGGGGCATCCCCTCCGGAATAAAGGAGCTGCAAAAGAGCAAGAACCTCCTGGTGGAGTATACCGGGGAGGACGGCAAGAAGGTCCAGGAAGAGTTCGATATGATGGTGCTTTCCATCGGACTGGTGCCGTCATCGAGCGCGTATGAGCTGGCGAAAAAGCTCGGCGTGGAGCTCGACCGTTTTGGCTTTTGCAAGACAGAGGAGCTTAAACCCAACGTCACATCGCAGGAAGGCATCTATGTCGCCGGCGCCTTCGACGCCCCGATGGACATCCCCGAATCGGTGATGAGCGCCAGCAGCGCCGCCTGCCTGGCATCGGCGGGGATAGCTGAAGCCCGCGGCACGCTGGTAAAGGAAAAGGTCTATCCTTCTGAGAAGGGTGTTGAAGAGCAGGAGCCGCGAATCGGGGTATTCGTCTGCCGCTGCGGCACCAACATCGCGCGGGTGGTGGATGTTCCCTCCGTAGCGGCCTACGCCGCAACGCTGCCCCACGTGGTGCATGCGGAAGAGAACCTCTACACCTGTTCCACCGATACCCAGGTAAAGATGACTCATGCCATACTTGAGAAAGGCCTGAATCGGGTAGTTGTGGCTTCCTGCAGCCCGCGCACCCATGAGCCTCTCTTCCAGGACACCATCCGCGAGGGTGGACTGAACAAGTTCCTTTTTGATATGGCTAATATCAGGGACCAGTGCTCCTGGGTGCACGCCACGCACATGCCGGAGGCTACTGATAAGGCCAAAGACCTGGTGCGCATGGCGGTCGCCCGCGCTGCCACGCTCAAACCCTTGCGCCAGACACCCGTCGAGATAAAACGCAGGGGGCTGGTCATCGGCGGCGGCCTTTCAGGAATGACTGCGGCGCTAAATCTTGTTGAGCAAGGCTTTGAGACCGTGCTGGTGGAGCGAGAAAAAGAGCTTGGCGGCAACCTGTGCCGCATCCACTATGTCGAGGACGACTCTAACCCGCAGGAGCTTCTTGCTTCCCTGATAGAACAGGTGGAGAAGCATCCCAGGGTAGCAGTCTACAAAGGCGCTCAGCTTAAGAGCACCTCCGGGTTCCTGGGCAACTACAAAACCGAGATTGTCACCGCGCAGGGCAACACCGTGGACGTGGAGCACGGTATCGCAATCATCGCTACCGGCGGGACGGAGTACAAGCCTACAGAATATCTCTACGGCCAGTCGGAGAGGGTGCTTACCCAGCTTGAACTGGAGGAAAAACTGGTCAAAGGTAACCTGTCTGCCAGAGATTTGAGCTCGGTGGTGATGGTCCAGTGCGTCGGCTCCCGCGAAGAGGGGAATATGTATTGCAGCCGCGTGTGCTGCACCCAGGCAATCAACAACGCTATCAAGCTGAAGGAAAAGAACCCGGACACGGAAGTCTATATCCTCTACCGGGATATACGCACCTACGGCTTGAAGGAATTACTCTACCGCAAGGCGAGAGACATGGGCGTGACCTTCGTCCGCTTTGACGTGGAGAAAAAGCCGGAGGTCGTCCAGGAGAACGGCAAGCTCAAGGTCAGGGTATTCGATTCCGTCCTGGGAGCCGACATCTTGCTTGAGCCGGAGCTTCTTGTCCTCAGCGCTGCCATCAGACCGCAACCGGACGCCGAGGTGTTTGCCAGCAAGCTGAAGCTGCCGCTGACCCCGGAGAAGTTCTTCATGGAAGCCCACATGAAGCTCAGGCCGCTGGACTTCGTCAATGACGGCATGTACCTCTGCGGACTGGCACACTCGCCCAAATTCGCCTCGGAGGCAATAGCGCAGGCCAGAGGCGCGGTATCGCGGGCGCTCACGGTGCTCTCCCAGCCTTACCTCATGGCGGGAGGCGTGGTATCGGTGGTCGACCAGGACAGGTGTGTCGCCTGTTTAACCTGCGTCCGCTCCTGTCCGTTCAGCGTGCCCAAGATAGACGACAAAGGCTTTGCCCATATCGAGGCGGCAGCTTGCCAGGGCTGCGGCATCTGCGCCAGCGCCTGCCCGCGCAAGGCCATCACCTTGCAGCACTATTCAGACGAACAGGTCATGGCCAAAACCGCGGTGTTGTTTTGAAGCTATCAGCGGTCATCTCAAGTGGTTACGTTCCCCTTTCTCAAAGAGCCTGTCCCGTACTTGATACGGGAGGGATTGAGAGGGATTTATTAAGAAAGCCAGTAGGGTGGGTGTAGCGCAGTGAAACCCACCACTTAAATTGTCATTCCAGTCCGCCAGAGGCGGATGACTGAAGAATCTCGGGGTGGTGGGGAGGTCTGATAGCTGATAGCTCGTAACGAAAGGAGAGACTTGGTAGAGGAATACGAACCGAAGCTGGTGGCCTTCTGTTGCCACTACTGCGCCTACTCCGCCGCTGACCTGGCGGGCTCCATGCGCCTGGAGTATGCCCCCAACGTACGTGTTTCGAAGCTTATGTGCACCGGGAAAGTCGATACCCTCCACCTGTTGAAAGCCATCGAAGATGGCGCGGACGCCGTCTTCGTTGCCGGTTGAGAGGAAGGCGACTGCCATTTCCTGGAAGGAAATCTGAGAGCCAAAAGACGGGTGCAGCACGCTAAAAAGCTTCTGAAAGAGATAGGACTAGAGGAAGAGCGGGTGGAGATGTTCAACATCGGCGCCTCGGATGCTCCTCTGTTTGCCTCTGCCTGTAACGAGATGGCGGCAAGGGCTAAGAAGCTGGGCCCCAATCCTTTGCGAAAGAAGATTGATAAAGATAAGGACCAAAATCCAAATCCTCTCGTGGTGAGCCAGTAGTCAGTAGGGTGGGTGCAGCGTAGCGAAACCCACCACTTAATATACCATTCGTGCGAAGCTTGTCCCGTACCGCGATACGGGAGCCGGAATCCTTCTCCCCTCTCCGTAGCGGAGAGAGGCAGGGGGTGAGGTAAAGAGGTGGAGTGGGGTCTGATAGCTAATAGCTGAAAGCTAATCGCTACGAAAGTAGAAGGTGGAAGCAAAATGATTATCGCTGAAAGAAAGCCGTTTGAAGAAGTAAAGCAAGAAGTCAAGGACTGCAAGAAGCTGCTCATCCTGGGCTGCGGCACCTGTGTCGCCGTCTGCATGGCTGGCGGCGAGAAAGAAGTGGGACTGCTGGCTACCGAGCTGCGCATGGCCAACAAGCTCGCCGGCAAGGATGTGGAGATAGGCGAAGCCACCATCCAGCGCCAGTGCGACCGCGAGTTTATTCAGCCCATCGTGGAAAAAGCGAAGCAGTACGATGCCGTCCTCTCCCTGGCCTGCGGGGCGGGCGTCCAGTTTGTGGCCGAGATGATGGAACCCCTGCCGGTGCTGCCCGGCGTAAACACTCGTTTCATCGGCGTCACCCAGGCAGAAGGCATGTGGGCGGAAAAATGCCTGGCCTGCGGCAACTGCATGCTGGCGGACTACGGCGGCATATGTCCGGTCACCATCTGCGCCAAGGGTCTGCTCAACGGGCCGTGCGGCGGCAGCAACCTCGGCAAGTGCGAGGCCAGCCCTGAGAAGGACTGCGCCTGGGAGCTTATCTATGCCCGGCTGAAGAATCTGGGAAAGCTGGACAACCTGCGCAACTTCCGAGAGGTGCGGGACTACCGCGCTCATACTTCTCCCGGCCGTGTAGTGAACGAAGCCTACCAGAAAGCCCAGCCAGAAGCCACCCACAGCAAATAATCTTACGAGCCTGTCATTCCCGCGAAAAGCGGAAATCTACCCATTGCCGTCGAGGCAATTCCTTCCGTCAGGAAGGACAGGCATAATGCATAGTGGGTGAAGTCCGCCTCAGGCGGATAACCCGCCTTCACTGGAATGTCTTTGCGAAGAGTCCTTCAGCAGAAGGCCGACGAAGCAATCTCAACCGTTGCCTGGGTATGCCGATAGTAAGCCACCCATCCTTAGACCTGTAGGGGTGGATGGAGCGAAGCGTAACCCACCGCTTACTAATCGTCTCATATTAAAATAGATTTGGGAAATAGCTTCTCCCCTTTAGCAAAGAGGCTTGCCCGAGCCTGCCCTGAGCGAAGCCGAAGGGTACTTGATACGGGGGAGATTGAAAAGGATTAAGCTGTTGAAATCCCCCCCTTAGTGAGGCTATCCGTGAAGTAAAAGCTTTGGTGACCCTCCCTCTTTAGTCTCCCTCCCTATCTCAAAAGGGGCTTGCGCCCTTCTTCAACACCCCGTCTTCGGACACCCTCGGTGGCCGGGAAATGGATGGTTTCCCCCATTTGCTAAACACCCTTTCGACTCTATATTTGACAGACGATGGTACCTGCATTATTCTATAGATAATTTGTTTTGGGACTTTATTCTTATTGTTGCCCATTTTTGGGATTTTAGTAAAAAGGGGGAGGACTTTTCATCACGCCCGTCCCGTTTTGAATGGCAAGGTCAAAATCACCCGTATTGTTTTGAAGTCTGAAAAATGCAAGGGAGGTTTATGATGACCCGTCATGCGGTTATGACCGATGAGATGCTCGCAGAGGTTAAGAGCCACATAGGCGAGCCGTGGAACGTCACTGGCAGGAGTTTTCAACTCAACAGGTGTGCCACGGAAGATACTATCAGGCACTTTGCCAATGCCATTGGAGACCCCAATCCTCTGTACCACGACCCGGAGTACGGAAAAAAGACCAGGTGGGGCCGTATGGTGGCTCCGCCCTGCTTCCTTTACAGCATTCACTGGGCTGCCGGACATGTCCCCGGCATGAAAGGAATTCATGGCTGGCACTCGGGAAACTACTGGGAGTTCTATAAACCCATCTATGACGGTGATTGCTTCGATACTACTCAGACTGTCACACGTATCGACGAGAAGTCGGGAAGGATGTCCAGGAGGCTCTGGATTGTACATGCCGACTCCGAATATGTGAACCAGCGCGGCGAGCTTGTAGCCAGGACCGACGGTTGGACGACATGGGCGGAACGCGGAGAAGCTGGCAAAAGCGAAAAGTACAAAGGCATTACAGAGGCGACTTACACTCCCGAGGAACTCGGGAGAATCGAAGAGGAATGCCTCAGCGAAGAAATCCGTGGTGCGAAGCCTCGCTACTGGGAAGACGTTAACATTGGCGATGTTTTGAAACCTGTGGTGAAAGGGCCGCTTTCCATGAGGGACATGTATGCCTATCTTCAAGGGTTGCCTTCTCCCTATATCAAAGCACATGGCATCTACCTGCGCTACCGGGGGCAACACCCGGAGGTGGAAATGGTGGACTCTGAAACCGGCAGGCGGGACGTGCCGGAGTTGGTGCACCAGGAAAGCAGCAGGGCCAGGGAAATAGGCGCTCCCGGCGCTTATGACTACGGTTGTCAGAGGATAAGCTGGCTTGGACACCTGCTCACCAACTGGATGGGTGATGACGGCTTCGTCAAGAAGCTATATGCTGAAATCAGACGCTTCAATGTCATCGGTGATACCACATGGTGCAAGGGTAAAGTGACTAAAAAATACGTAGAGAATGGCGAACACCTGGTGGACATTGAAATCCGGGCGGAAAACCAGAGAGGAGAAGTCACCGCCCCTGGATGGGCAACGGTGCAACTTCCTTCGAAGGCTGCTTCATAGAGGTTGCAGTCCACCTGGCTCCTCACGTCCCGCATAGTGTATCATCTCATGATGCTCAATCAAACTACTTGTTGACAAAGAAAATAAGTCATGATAGCATTGGGCATCTATTGGAATTATGTACCAAACTTGGGAGTATTGTTTTTTGAAAGACTTGAATAACCCCACAGCTCGTGTCATTTCAATTATCGGTTGCCTTGCGAACGAGAGACATCTTCCACGTAGCGGCACCGAGATAATTGAGGAACTCGGACTTAAGCGTACCACCGCATTCCGTATACTCTCCCAGCTAACAAAGTTAGGATGGGTGACCAGGGACCCGGAAACACGCAAGTATCAATTAGCCAATCGGGCTGAACTGGTTGCATTCAGAATTGTATCGCACGCTGAACTGCAGAGTGTGAGTCTACCGTATCTTTATACCCTGTCTAAGGCAAGTGGTGAAACTGTCCTCCTCAGCGAACGAGTCGGTTTCGAACGAGCGGTCATACAGCAGGTAGAGGGCACCCATGACACGCGAGCGATATTCAAAAAAGAAGAACTACGCTCGATTTGGTTCGGCTGTTTTGGAACGTCTATGCTGTCTTTTATGACCGAAGCGGAAATCGAATCGCTGATTAACGAGGCCTTCTCCGAGTCACCGACCCGGGCTACTCCGACTGGCCAGATTGTAACCCCGAATGTCCTGCGCTCAGAACTGGCGGGAATCAGACGGCAAGGTTTTGCGGTAAGCTTCGGAGCGCGAGCACCTGATGTAGGAGCGGTTGCGGCTCCGGTTTTTGGCACTCGGGGCCGAGTCATTGGTTCCGTTGGCATCTGTGGACCGGCCTACAGGTTCACCCCAAACAGGGCATTCGGCTACGGTCCACTGGTCAGGGACATTGGCATAAAAATCAGTGCTCAGATGGGCTACGTCGCAGAATCGGGCGAAACTGAGAAAGATGCGCCCGCGCCTTGATGGAACCCGGGAGAGCGTAGCTTTCGGATGCTTTGAATACTGCCCGCAGGGGCGCAGGATGAGGTGACGCAGAGTGAGGTGATTACCATGTGAAACAGAAGACACAAAACACTGAAAAGGCATACAAATTCAATACAAGACAGGGAGGAGCTTGAAATGAAAACCAAGAAGTTATGGGCAATGGTTACGATGCTTCTGGTTGTTGGTCTTCTCAGCGGCGCTCTGGGCTGCAAAGCACCTGCTTCATCACCAACGCCGGCTGCGAAACCGGCGCCAGCGACTACTCCAGCCGCAACACCCAAACCGCCGGCTAGCCCGATTGTCCTCAAGTTCAGTATCTGGAGCCCGCCGGCCCAGGTCTACTCAGCCTCCAATATCTGGTATCTGGATGAGGTTGAAAAGCGTACCGGAGGACGAATAAAGTTTGAGCGCTTCTTTGCGGAGAGCCTGGCACCACAAAAGGACCATCTGTTTGCCGTAGAAAAAAAGATGGCTGACGTGGCTTCGGCAATGCCCAGCAACACCCCCGCCGAGTTGCCTTTAGCTCAGGTAGGCGCCCTTCCCGGTATCTGGCAGGACTTGTGGCCCGCTCTGATGGCATGGCGAGACCTTTATAAAGAAGTGCCGGAGATGGGACAGGAGTTGGCCAAACACAATGCCAGGTTCTTATCTGTTGCTGCTGGCACGCCCTGGAGCCTGCTATCTAAAAAGCCCGTGAAGAGTATCGCGGACCTCAAGGGGCTTAAGGTCCGCGTGACGGGTACCGTGGCAAGTCTGCTGAAAGAACTGGGAGCCGTGCCGGTAAGCATCCAGGCATCTGAGACATACACAGCGCTTGAAAGGGGAACGGTTGACGCTGCCGTGAGTGCTGCCCCAGCCCTTACCGGTTACGGATGGCATGAAGTAGCTAAATATCACTGGAACGTTTCCCTGGGTGGCGGGCTGTTTCTCATCCTGGTAAATGTAAATGCGTGGAATGCAATACCCGCTGACCTTCAGAAGATAATGGAAGATGTGGCCAAAGAGCACCCTGAAGCTTATCACCGCATCTACCAGGTCGAAGGTGAAGGAAAGGCCCTGGACGATATGATAAAGGCCGGGGTCACACGGACAGAGCCCTCTGCGGCGGATAACGCAGCCATAGCGGAAGTTGCGAGCAAACTGCTTTGGAAATCGTGGATAGACGAGCAGGAAAAGAAAGGGCTGCCTGCGCAGAAGGTGCTGGACAAGTTCCGCGAACTGGTCAAAAAATACGAGCCGCTGAGCCCGTTCAAGAAGAAATAGCAGGAACAACCCTGACCTGAATGGTAGCAAGCACAACTCGATTGGCTTAAAACAAGACCTTGGGGTTGGCGCCGTTGGGTGGCGGATTGTGTAAACGGCACTGAGGATACACGTAATACAGGTGTTCAGGCCGAGCGTAACTGTGTCTTGAAAGCAGGCATGGACAACAGAGACGACTGTTATGGACATAGAAAAAGCAGAGAGACATGTGAGGATAACGATAGCTGCATCGAGAATAGCCAGGCTCCAGAGCACGATAGAAAACTGGGCCATGAACCTGGTCATGGCCATCATCATGGCGGAGATGCTCCTTATCACCACCGATGTAGTTATGCGTTACGTATTCAATAACCCGATTATCTGGGCGTTCCCTGTGGTTGAAATCTTCATGGTCTGCATGGTGTTCCTGGCTATCGGCTATGTGCAATCGATTAAGGGGCATCTAAAAGTGGAGCTTTTAACTAAGAGGCTACCAGAAAAGGCCTCGGTTGCTCTGGAAGTCCTGGGTTATCTCGTGGGGTTGTTCATTTTTTCCATTATCGCCTGGCAAAGTAGTCTCCTGGCATGGAAAGCCTGGTTGATTGGTGAATATCCCCTGGGCATTGTTCGGATTCCCCTCTGGCCAGGAAGGGCCCTGCTTACTTTCGGTGTAGGACTGCTCTGTCTCCGCTTGTTATTACAAGTCATTAGTGATTCTGCATTCTTACTGGGTAAACGGGTTAACAGTTCAGCACGGGGGACAGAATGAGCTCCGAGCTTATCAGCCTTGTTGGTATCGCAGGGCTTTTTGTGCTGTTATTACTGGGGGTGCCTATTGCCTTTGCGCTCGCATTGATAGCGTTTATCGGTTATATGGCAATAAGCGGCGCCGAGCCCGCATTGAGCATGACGGGCATGATCCTGTATTCCAAGCTCTCCAGCTATACTCTGGCCGTGGTCCCGCTATTTGTCCTCATGGGTCACTTCACCTACTTTACCGGTTTCGTCGCTGATATATTTAAGACCGCCAGACTATGGGTGGCACATGTCCCCGGGGGACTGGCACAATCGACAGTGGTAGCGGCCGCTGCCTTTGGCGCGGCATGCGGCTCCAGTATCGCTGCCTGCGCCACCCTGTCCCGCATAGCAGTACCGGAGATGGTCGAAGCCGGTGTCGACCGAAGGCTGGCCTATGGTACGGTGGCGGCATCGGCAACGCTTGCAGTGATGATACCGCCCAGCATTCTAATGGTCATCTACGGGCTTATTGCCGAACAATCTATCGGGAAGCTACTTATCGCAGGTATCCTCCCGGGCATCGTTGCGGCAGCAAATTACATGATTATGATATATATCAGGGCAAAGCGGAATCCGCACCTTGCCCCGGTGGTAAAGGGGGTTCCCTGGAAGGAAAGGATTGTCTCCCTTCGCGGCACCTGGGGCATCGCTGCCATTGCATTGGTGGTGATGGGGGGCATCTACACTGGCATCTTCACCCCTACGGAAGCAGGCGGAGTTGGCGCGTTCGCTGTATTTGTCATGGCTATTGCTCGCAGGAGACTTGGTCGGACTAATCTTCGCACAGCTCTTATGGAGACGGGCAAAACAGTAGGTATGATATATCTCATAGTCGGTACCGCGCTGTTCTTCGGCTATTTCCTCTCAATCGGCCGTACCCCCGTGATACTGTCTGAGTTCCTGCTGGGTCTTCAGGTTCATCCCCTGGTTGTCTTGATAGGCATCATGCTGATGTATGTGGTCCTGGGATGCTTCCTGGACATGCTCGCCATTATGTTTATCACGCTTCCTATTATCTTGCCGGCAATCAATGGTTTGGGCTTCGACCCAATCTGGTTTGGAGTGTTAATTATTCAGACGGGAGAAATAGCCCTGGTTACCCCGCCCTTCGGACTCAACCTTTTTGCGATGAAAAGTGTTTTGCCTGATGTTGACCTGGGTGATATAATCACCGGTTACTGGCCCTTTTTTATCGTGGACCTGATAACACTGGCTATTTATGTCGCCTTTCCTCAAATCGCGCTGTTCCTTCCGCAGAGAATGATGGGAGGCTGATATTCATGTAGCGCAAGGAGTGCGGGAGGCCCCCGAAATTTTGGAAAGGTTGTCAAGAGCGGGTTCCGCGCATGCATACAGGCGTTAATCAACCATTTTGAAGTTGGACCCGGTATATACTAATAGTCTTAAAATAATTTAGACTTGTCTTTGCGA
>JACPPQ010000160.1 GCA_016190925.1 Chloroflexota bacterium
CGATTAGCAAAACCGTGCGTGTCGGATTCCTGACCTATTGTATGCGTTGGTCCAGTATTACAAAAGAGACCTTTGGCCTGATTCTTTGGTACTCTGCTTGTTAATTTTCAATCACGTTACATTTTAGTCTGTTAGCGAAATTATAGAATCAAGACCGGGAATCTCCAGGACGTAAAGCACACCTGGAACGCCGGAGGCAACCTGACCCAGCGTGAGGATGTGCTGGTTTCGGAGACGGAGACCTTTGGCTATGATTTCCTAGACCGGCTTCCCTACTTCATAGAGGAGGTGTATAAATCGGAAAAGATTGCATTCGGCATTGGGTTACCTGTCACCCGTTAACTTCGAACAACCCGGTGTAAGGATGCCTGAACCGGGAGTGACCTGCCGAATCATCCTAACCTAATGTGCCCAGTTTCAGGGGTTCATTCCACACTACATTTCCCCATGAAATGTTAGTATGGAGCGCGTGCTGTGTGTTACAGTACCATCGCGGAGAACTCCGGCGTTACATTGAAGACAACCCCAATTCAATAGCTCGCGATTTCCTTTCGCGAGCTATCACAGAGGGCTGAGCCTGGTTAGTCCGATTTGAGATTTTACTTCGCAAGCACAAAGAAACTAATTTTACGCCTATTTATCAGCCCGTTCTCATGAGACCGGGAAGGAAAAGCGGAATAATGGGAAAGGCAACGAGTATGGCTAGTCCGATTATATAAGAGAACATGAAGGGCATGGAGCCCCGGGCAATTTCCATAACGGTAATATCCTCGGCATCCGTCCCGGCAACGCCGCCTTTGGTGGCAAACAGACAGACGCCAAACGGTGGGGTAATAGCGCCAAGTTCGCAACAACACACAACCAGTATTCCGAACCAAACGTCGCTAAATCCCAGTCCATAAACAACCGGCATCATAATGGGCAGGGTCACGAGCAGCATGGTTATGGCATCCAGGAACATGCCCAGGATAATATACATGAGCATGAACATGATGATAATTAATATCGGGCTGAGTCCCAGACCTACGATTGCGTTACTGATTGACCTGGCGAGGCCGCTAACCATCATCATGTGCCCAAACACGCGCCCGCCGACAAATATGATTTGGATTGCCCCGTACACCACTGAAGCCATAATCAGGCTCTTGTAAAAGCTTTTCAATGTCAATCGCCTTTTTACTACCGTAATAAGTATCATCGTTAATACACCAAGCGCTGCGGCTTCAGTGGCGGTGGCAATCCCGCCATAAATACTCCCCAGAATACTCACAACGACGAGGATAGCTGGCAACAAATTCATGGTACTCGCAATGCGTTCTTTCCAGGTCACGGTGCCGGCTATCCGCGGAGCTAAACTCGGCTTCACCGTACAGATAATGGTCACCGTTGTCACCATTATAAGGGTGAGCATGATTCCAGGCAGAACGCCCGCAATAAGCAACTGGCTCAGCGATGCTTCAGTTAGCATGGCGTATATAACCATAAGGACGCTCGGCGGTATCATGGCTGCGAGCGGGCCAGCTCCTGCTACTGCCCCCGCCGCCAAGCCAACATTGTACCCATGCCTCTTCATTTCTGGCACTGCTATTCTTGAAAAAAGCGCACTCGATGCCATGGCAACCCCGCTCATAGCGGCAAAAAAAGCATTGGCGACAACCACCGCAGACGCCAGGCCTCCTGGCAGTTTCCTGACCCATTTGTTCGCCACGTCCAGTAGCTCAGCACCGAGACCGCTTTGGTTCATTATTTCACCCATAACTATAAACAGAGGAGCTACCGTCAACCCATAACTATGTATCGCCAGATAACTATTGGTTGCTAACGCGCTAAGCATGACGTTCCAACCATCCATGATGGCATATCCCGCAATACCAAGCAGCAACAGGGCAAATACAACAGGCAAACCACTTAGTACCAAGATTAAGAATACAACAAGAGCTATTAATCCTATCGTTTCCAGCGACATACCACTTTACTCCTGGGCTGGTTCTCTTAAAGGTACGGGGTTGGTCATTTGCACTAACCGTCTCCAAATTTGAAGGAAAACGCATAGCGTAAACGAAAGCAGGCCAAAAGCCAGTAGCGCTCTGGCCGGAGTGTAGGGAACAGGGAAAACCCCGGGTGAAGCAGCGCCGGTCAGCCAGCTCTCTATCGCTTTTCTCACGGCGCTGTAAGACCAGATTGACCCGATAGCGAGTATCACCACATCAGTCACAAGACCTAGCAGGGCTCTTGCTTTTGGAGATACCGATGATATCAATATATCAATATGGATTTGCCTCCGCTGGAGTTGGACATACGGCAGGCACAAGAAGGTGATTGCAACGATAATCTCGGTTCCCACCTCAACCGCTGCGGGAATGGGACGATTGAAAAGGTATCTCCCAGCCACATCTGCAATGGTGAGTGATGCCATTAACATGGTCACGATTCCCGCGATGACAATCAAGGTTTTAGCTATGTTTTCATTCCACCTTTCTAACTTCAACAGTACGCTCACACATTTACCCCCTTAACTAAGTCCCGGGTTGCCAAAGGCGCCTGAATTCAACGCCTACCAATTTCTAAAGGCCCTCTACACATGAGCGAGGGAAGCCAGCACCATTCAGACTGGCTTCCCTCGTTGTTAGAATCCCCACAGGTGAGCGAGTAACAATCCGCCTCCTCGTGTTCCTGAGCCTACTTCACTTGAAACCTGTTATCATTCTATGCCGTGTTTATATTCGCAATATTAACCCGCTTTTCCTCTGGGGAACGCAAAAAAGGCTTCCCACTTTTTGACTGCCGATATCCACGTATTGTATACATCCCGACCCGGAAGTCCCTTACCTTCCATCTCTTTAATCCAATCTTCATGCAGAGGGGCTATCAATTTGTCGATTTTCGCCTGCTCTTCAGGTGTGGGATTGGTCATTGTGTTACCTTTTCCAAGCCAGAGCTTTTGCCCGTCGTAGGTGCCGCGGAGGATGACGTCCAGATATTGCACCATTCCATACTCCAGAGTAAGCTGGTCGCTGGCGAGGATTTTCTTAATATCGTCCGGCAAGGAGTTGTATCTATCCCTGTTCATGGCCCAGATGAAGGAGTTAACCCCGGCGTTGACCCCGTAGTAGTATTTCATCCATTCGTGCCAGGCAAATACCGGCCTTGCAGCCCCGCTCAGGACTGAGATGACCCCATCGATGATGCCTTTATCTCCTGCGTCACGGATTTCCGCGGCAGGAATGGCGGTCATTGTTGCTCCCAGGAGCGTGCCTATCTTGGCCTGGGTACCGGCGCCATGCAATCTCTGACCTTTGATGTCCTCAAGTTTCAGTATCGGTTTTTTACTCATTACGGTGCTCATATCTGTAGAAACACCCCATAGAAAGACAATCTTGTTTTTGTCCCATTCCGCCTTAATAGCCGGGTGTTTGCTCAGGTCAGACATGGCGGCGGCCAGCGCCAGAGATTGCATACTGACGTTGGGCAGCAGAGTGACTCGCATAAGGGGCAACAGAGGTTCGGCAGCCATCTGCAGGGCGGCTATATCGGCAATCCCATCACCGAGACCTTCCACCTGATGACCGGTCCCTAATAAGGCTGATGTCCAGTAAGCCTCAGTTTTAACTCTACCCCCGCTTAGATATTCGAGTCCCTGCAAATACCGCTTGTAACCCTCGCCGGTATAACCCGCCTCACCAGTGAAAATGTCAACCTTAAGTTTAAGCGCACCAGGTGCCGGGGCCGCCGTTGTGGCTGGAGTCGCTGGAGCCGTTGGCGGTTTTGCGGCCGGTTGCGGTGCCGCACAGCCAAAGACACCGATCACCAATGCCAGTATCACAAGAAGGCTTGCCCAAATCCAAAATCCCGTTTTCTTCATCTTTTACCTCCCTTTTCTCTATTTTTTGACGCAACGTCAATTTTAATACTCAGGTTGGACGCGTCTTCTATTCAATAGACTCGTACGCGAACGACTTTGCCCTTATTATACTTATCGAGATGTAAACGCAAAAGAGACTTTAGGCCAGAGTCTTAAGTACCAATTGCGGGGGTAAACCAAGCCAAGTGAGCAGGCAACCGGGTCTCAATGGAGGGTTCTTTGGAGGAGAGCCTGATTTTTAGGCTGCTTCTGAAATGCGCATTTTCATCCTTCATGGTCCGCCTCTGGCGGATTGCGAAATACTCATTATTGATTCGAGCCTAACTTGCGCACATATGCGCTCAAGGCTTCGGCAGCACTCACACTCGAGTAATAGACAGCTATACCGGCGGAAGTGAACATCTGGCTGATTTTAAAGAACTCCATCATATCTTCCGGCAGAACAATGGGCTCAAGCACCACCGCCACCGGTTTGGAAATCGATTTGAGTCCATTCAACAGGTTTTGCAATCTGCGGAACTGCCTCATTCCCTCGGGAGTCGTCCCGGGCCTGGTGAATCCAATCCTCAATAGTCCGATAATGAAGTCAACCCCTTCCCACTGCGCAAGAATGCTGATGACCTCGGGCAGTTTCTCCGACTGGGCACAGTCGATTGGATTTCTCAACATGTTTCCCGCAGCCGGCACCAGTTCTCGTACCCGCTTCCTGAGTCCCTCCGGAAGTGGGGGTACTCCAAGTCCTCTGGTTTCGAAATCGTCAGTTATCAGTACGCTGGGGCCGCCACCCGTTCCCACGAATCCTGCGTTTCTGCCGCCGGGGCGGGGCATGAAAGTGGACGTGACCAGCATATCGACCATCTCCTGTAGAGAATGGACTCTGATGACTCCGAGTTGTTTGCAGAGGGCGTCCCAGACAGCGTCTTTTCCGGCAAGAGCCCCGGTGTGGCTTTCCACCGCCCTGACTCCGGCCTGAGTGACGCCCGCCTTGACCAGAATCACCGTCTTTTCTTTAGCTGCCTTGCCCAACGCATCTCGAAAGCGCTTACCGTCTTTGATTCCCTCAAGATACAGGCCGATTGTCCTGGTTTCCGGGTCGTCAGCAAGATATTCGAGGAAGTCGCTTTCGTCAAGGTCGCAGGCGTTGCCGTAGCTGACCACTTTGCTAAATCTGATTCCGCGCCACCGGGCCTGGTTGACAATGGCTACCGAGTTGTTCCCGCTCTGGCAGACAAGCCCCACCGGGCCGCTTTCCCTCGGAAAGTATGGCATGAAAGAAAGACGTGTTTCCGGACAATAAATACCCATGCAGTTGGGGCCGATAATTCGGATGCCGTTATTCCGGGCTATTCTAGCAAGTTCAAGTTCCAGTTTTATATCTTCTTCTTCGCCGGTCTCACGGAACCCGGCAGTGTAAAAATGTATCGCCTTCACTCCTTTGCGAACGCATTTTTCAACCAGTCCGGGAGACAGCCGTGCCGGAAGCATGCTGATTACATAGTCCACAGGCTCCGGGCAATCTTCTATGTCCTTGTAGACTTTTAGACCCATTGCTTCTCCCCCGGCAGGATTAACAGGATAAATAGCCCCTTCAAAGCGGAACGCCAACAGAGAGTCCAGGAAAATCCTCGTGATGCTGTCCGAACTTGAAAGACTGATTCCGACCAGCGCAATCGAACGCGGGTGAAAGATATAATCCAGAGTATCACCGGATGAAGTCTTAAACATTTCTTTTATTACTCCCCTGGCGCTCAGTTTCTTCATTGACGTTAATCGCATTTAAGCCTATCATAAGATAAATGTGTTGGCAAGCTATCCAAAGTACCAAAGCATTGGGCCGAAAGGCTCTTGCGGATTCAGCCAACGGTAAATACAATAGCTATGACTTCAAATCACATTTTTCTGCACCCGGCACAAATGCAGCAATATTAGGAACAAATTCCAAGCTCTCCCCTTAGTTATGGCTCCCTGATGCAACGGAGTTCCGGCAGATAAGGTTCACTTTTATCGCAATATCATACGCCGGGCATAAAATGAGGAGGAAACAAGTATGACAAGTAAATCAGGTACACCATGGATAGTGCCAGATAAATGGAAAGTCAGCATGCACAACTGGAATGAAGAAGTGAGAAATGGCTGGAATCCTCCCTCAAAGATTATCGTCCACGATGTAACACTCAGGGATGGCGAACAAACCCCTGGTGTGGTCTTTAGAATGGAAGAGAAGCTCAGAATCGCTCATGCCCTGGCTGATGCCGGAGTGCAGCGAATAGAGGCAGGCATGGCTGCTGTCTCCACTGAGGATGCCGAAACCATAAGCAGGATGGCAAGAGAAGTCAAGAACGCGGAGATTGCTGACTTCTGCAGGACTACCAGAGGTGATATTGAACTAGCCTTGAAATGCAAAGCAGGACGAGTCGTCATCGAGTTAGGCGCTAACGAGCCTCATATCAAAAGCATCTGGGGCACCAAGGAAAAAGCAGTGGAATCGCTGGTAGAGCTTATCACATTCGCCAAAGCTAACGGTGCCAAGGTTACTCTGTTCCTGATGGAATCCAGTCGCGCCGACCTTGCTCTAGTAAAAAGCCTTCTCATTCCATCTGTTACGGAAGCACATGTTGACAGTGTAGCGTTGGTTGATACCAGAGGTTGTGCGCTTCCTCAGGCTATGGCTTTCCTGGTGAGACAGGTAAAACAGTGGGTGGATGTGCCCGTAGAAGTCCATTGCCACAACCAGTGGGGGCTGGCTACCGCCAACACGCTGGCTTCTGTAGAAGCAGGAGCCGAGGTGATACACACCTGTGTCAATGGACTGGGTGGAAATGCCGCCCTCGATGAGTGTGTCATGGGCATAGAGGGGCTTCTTGGCATGACAACGGGGATTAAGACTCCGCAATTCTTTGAAATGTCGCGGTTGGTCAAGGAATATTCGAAGGCGGACTGGTACAAGGCCTTTGTCAGCCCCACTCTTCCCTACACTGAGCTTGGAATCTCAACCAAGATGATGTGGGACGCCAGGGACAAGCCTCACATGGGGCGTACCGATGTGTTCAATAATGAGGTGGTTGGTAACAAGATTTACACTCTGGTATTGGGCAAGAAGAGCGGACGTTACGGAATCATGCTCAAAGCTGAGGAGCTAAGATTACCTATGCCGTCCGAGGAACTGTCATATCAAATGCTTGACCAGGTCAAAAACCTGTCCATCAAGAAGAAGGGGCTGATTACCGACGACGAGTTCAAGCAGATTTATGACAAGGTGATGGCAGCAAAAGGTTAAGCGTTGTAGTAAGAGAGGAAATCGATGAAAGCTGCTGTGCTTAAACAGTTCAACGCTCCGCTGTCTATCGAGGACATCCCTGAACCGATGGTAGAGCCGGGCTGGGCTCTGGTCCGGGTGAAAGCCTGCGGGCTCTGTGGCACAGACCTGAAAATCTCCTCGGGAGCAATGCCAAATGTGAAAATTCCGGTTGTGCCCGGCCATGAGATAGCCGGGGAGGTGCTCAAGGTTGGAGAAGGAGTAACCAACATCGCTCCTGGCGACCAGGTGGTGGTCTATACCTATGTCACCTGCGGACGGTGTCGCGAATGCCAGGAAGGTTGGGACAACCTGTGCGCCAATTTGGGCGGAATACTGGGTTCTACTCTCAATGGTGGCGATGCAGAGATTGTCAAAGCGCCTGCGGCCAATCTCATACCAATTACACCCCAAATATCATTTGAACAGGCAGCAATCCTGGCCGATGCTATAGCTACGCCGTACCACGCCCTGCGCAGAAGGGCCAAGGTAGAGGCTGGCCAGACGATTGTCATCGTAGGTGTAGGAGGACTAGGCCTTCACGCGGTCCAGATTGCAAGCGCGTTGGGGTTACACGTTCTGGCTGTGGATGTAGAGCAATCGCACCTTGATATGGCCGTAAAACTAGGAGCGGAATTTGCTATAAATTCAGCTGTCGGAGACCCTCTGGAGGCCATCTTTAAGGCGACCGGGAAACGGGGTGTGGACGTGGTACTGGAATTGTCGGGATACCCAGAAGCTGCCAGAAACGCTCTCTCGTTCCTCTTGCCTCGCGGCAGGATGGTGCTGGTTGGATACCATGCCACTCAACCGTTCGAAGTGAGCTCCAAGACAATGGTGAGCAAAGAGCTTGAGATTTGTGCTTCTCGTTTCTGCACCAGACAAGACCTGGTTGAGGTCATTGAGTGGGTTGATGCGGGCAAAGTCAATCCCATTATTCAGGAAACCATGCCGCTATCCCAGATAAACCAGGCGTACCAGAAACTCAAAAGCGGCAAGGTTCTAGGCAGGTTAGTTATTCAAATTTAGTGTAATCATCTCCTCCTGGAGATGCCCAACTATCATCGCCTTTCATTCTGCGCGGATTCCATCTGCCGATAACGCAGTCATGTTTTTTGCGAAATCGATGAAGATGACTATAGTTGCCAAGGTATAAGCTTACTGATAAGCTCCACTCCGTTTGGCACGACCACCGCATCGTCCTCAAACCTGATGGTAAAGTCGGGATAACGCGCGTGGCCGGCGACAGCCAAAGTCATTCCGACCTCGAATTTGATGTCTTCCCTGGCAGCGTGCGGCGGGTCATGGAACGGACCGAGACCTATTCCGTGAATCGTCTCATAGGCGAAGGGGCGTTCTCTATGCAATAGAGCCGGAAAGACCTATCCAAGGATTAATGGCTATGAGATGGGCTGCCACCACTACCTCCCGCACTATCCCATTTTCTATGGTTGAAGGAATTACGAGTACGAAATCTCTATACCTTCAAAACTCTAAAAACGTATCATCCCTTGTGATTACTTAATGGACGCACGCGAAGTATTTTCTCTCACATTCTATATATTGTTCCATACATATGTAAGAGACTTTTGGACGGAGTCTTTGGTACTACCCGATTATGCAGAACAACTCTTAACAGTAAGGTCATATCCTGTGATATAATTCGCACAGATATAACCAAGAAACTTCTTTGGGGAGGAATGCGGTTGTCTTCCGGAAAAGCATTAACGGGAGTTGAGCAAATAATGACCACCGCTTGTGCCAGCCACTGCGGCGGAGCCTGTGTCTTGAAAGTCCATACCAGGGACGGCTTAATCACCAGAATAGAGACTGATGACGGCGAGGAACCGCAGCTGAGAGCTTGCCTGCGTTGCAGGGCTTACCGGCAGCGGGTGTACGACCCCGAACGCCTGAAATACCCCATGCGAAGGACCGGGGAACGCGGCGAAGGCAAGTTTGAGAGAATCTCCTGGACAGAAGCCTTGGACCGGATTGCCAGCGAGATAACCCGCATAAGAAGCGCATACGGCCCGTCTTCTATCTCCTGCGTGTTCAGTGGCGCGGACCATGCCCATCTCCATGTGGCGAGCAATATCGCTGGTCTCATGGGGATGACCGGCGGCTATACCGCACAATGGGGGGTCCATTCCTTCGAGGGCGGGCTTTTTGCGTCAATGGCCACATATGGTACTCTGGCCTCACGCAACAGCCCGGATGACCTGGTCAACTCACGGCTGATAATCCTCTGGGGAGTGGACCCGGCTGTCTCCATCCATGAGACTAATTTCAGCTGGTATCTGGCGCAAGCTAAAGAAGCAGGTGCCCGGATTATCTCGGTCGACCCGCGCTTCACGAGCTCTACGGCGACCTTCACCGACCAGTGGATTCCGATTATTCCGGGAACGGATGCCGCAATGCTTGTCGCCATGGCATATGTCATCATTAAGAAGAACCTTCAGCGCCAGGACTTTCTTGATACCTACACCTTCGGTTTTGCCCAGTTTCGAGATTACGTTTTAGGCAAGGAAGATGGCATATCCAAAACGCCGGAGTGGGCGGAGAACATTACCGGCGTGTCCGCAGATGTTATTGAAAAACTCGCTATCGAGTATGCCACCACCGGCCCGGCGGCGCTGATAGGCGGTATCGCCCCGGGCCGTACCGCTTACGGAGAACAGTACCACCGCCTTATCAAAGCACTGGCGGCAATGACTGCCAATATCGGTAAGCACGGCGGCTGGGCCGGAAGGTCGTTTGTACCGAGGACGTTGTTCGGGGCTTTTGATTTCAAACTGGCCGGACTTCCCAGAGGCGCCAACCCTGTCGAGAATGGCGCTCCGCAGCGGCCGGACGCTTTGCCGACTGCCAAAGGCTCCGATAGTAGCGCAAGGATACACCTTTCCCAATTTGCAGATGCCATTCTCAGAGGGAAGCAGGGGGGACATCCTGCTGACATCAAAATGCTATTCATAATGCACCTCAATTATCTCAACCAGGAACCAAATACCAATAAGATTGTCCGGGCATTGAAGAAACTGGAGTTTGTTGCTGTAGCCGAGCAATTCATGACGGCAACCGCCCGGTATGCCGATATTCTACTTCCTGTTTCCACCTTTCTGGAGAGGAATGACATTGTAGCACAAGGAGCTATACCCTGGTACGGTTTTATGAATAAGGTTATTGAGCCGCTTTATGAGTCCCAATCACCACTCGAGATATGCCAGCAGTTAGCCACCAGGCTGGGCGTTAAAGCATTCAGCGAGAAGACGGAAGAAGAATGGCTGAGACACATGGTCCATGGAAGCCACATTCCTGCCTACGAGGACTTTAAGAAAAAGGCCAAGTACATGGTTAATTCTTCTGAGCCTTGTGTTGCCTTTAAAAAGCAGATTGAAGACCCGAAAAACAACCCCTTTCCGACACCTTCGGGGAAGATAGAAATCTATTCTCAAAAACTGGCGAGTATGAAGAACCCGCTGCTGCCCCCAATTCCAAAGTACATAGAGGCCTGGGAAGGACGCAATGACCCGCTGGCAAAGAAGTACCCTTTACAGCTTATCACTTCCCATTGCAAGCGGCGCGCGCACTCGCAGTTTGAGCGTGTCCCCTGGTTGAGGGAGCTGGTGCCGCAAGCTGTAACCATCAGCACCCCCGATGCAACCGCGCGCAATATCAAAAATGGCGATATGGTAAGGATATTCAATGACCGCGGTGAGGTCGTTGTTCCCGCCCTTGTAACCGAGAGGATAATGCCCGGAGTGGTGGAACTGCCGCAAGGAGCATGGTTTGCTCCGGATGAGCAGGGAAGGGACCGGGGAGGGTGTACCAATGTCTTATCTAAAGATGCCCATTCACCTGGCGGCGCTTTTCCTTATAACACCTGCCTGGTCCAAATTCAAAAACTGCAATAATGGTCGGCCGGCCGTGGCTATGGCAATTTCAATGCGCTGACATACCTTTTGAAGGCTTCTGTTCTAAGCTCCTTCGGGGGTGAGCCAAAAGCCCCGATTCTGCGTGACGGCCCAACATTCGCGGCCTTCAAATCGACCATCGTCTCTGCCATTTTAACAGTCACCGCTATCGGGTCCATGACCAGTACGCCATCAAGCGAAGTTACACCAGAACGGTATAAACAAATGCTTACGAATCCGGGCAAGGGCACCAATACCGAAGCGCCGTCGGCTATCGCTTTTCTGGCCTCATTCTTGAACCTTTCCACAATCGGCGCGGGGTCTTTAATGGCTCTGATTATCTCCTCTTCCGTGGCACCCAGGGTATAGGGACCACTGAGGTATCTGTCCTGTACCCCATAACTTCTGGACATGCGTCGATATTTCTCACTAAGGACATACGAAGTCGGAATAGTAGCGAACCGGTCGCCAAGCATGGAAGCAACGTGGAAGGAGGTCTCGGTAATTCCCACAACAGGTATGGAAAGCATCTCCCTTCCCTCTCTCAAGAACGGGTCGTGGCTGCAAATAATTGCAAAGGCGTCATATCCCTCATTCTCGGCTTTCAACATGTTGTTGAGTGCCTGAAGCTGATGAAGGGCCTGGATGCTGGCATATTTCTCTGTCCCTTTCATCGCTACGGGCACCCCTTCGATGTGGAGCTCGGTATCTGCCCGGAGGACGCGCCGGCAATTTCTTTCCACTATTTCCCCGAACGAGTCCAGCGCAGGGTCGTAGCCATAAGGAGTCATAGCCTGACACCAGATTTTCACCTTCTGCCTCCTTGTTTTTTGGAGCTGTTTTGCCTGAACCGTGCCTATGATAACCCCCAGTCTTCACTCTGTCAAGACTAAAATGCGATGCGATGTGTAACTTAACTTCAAAAGTGAACTGGTCGTGGTAAATTCCTCCAAGATGAAAAGGAGGAATAGATGGGGCCAGGTGCACAAACGATTCACCGATGAGCAGATTAAACTCTTGCTTCAAGGATATTGTCATGGAACAGCGTGCCGGGATTACAGAAGGCAGCGGCAGAGCGCTTGGACGCTCTATTGCCAAAAGATGTTCCAAAAGAAAATGTCGGCAGGCGGCGGGAAGGTTGAGACTGAGCCGTCAGGGGCTCGAACCCTGCACCACCTGATTAAAAGTCAGGTGCTCTACCAACTGAGCTAACGGCCCACAGCACAACAGATTTAGTTTAGCAAAACATGAGCTTCCACTGCAACCGGCGCAGCAAGGGCTTACTGAGTTTTGTCTCCTTGCAACGTGCGTTGAAGGTACTTGTAAATCTCCACAAAGGTTGCTGTGAGGGGAAGAACAAGCAAGACTCCCCAGAACCCCCAGAGATAGCCACCCACCACCAGCAGCAGAATGGCAACGGCTGGATGTATCCGCAGGTAAGCCCCTTGAATCCTGGGAACGAGCAGGTTGTTTTCCAATAGCTGAATTACCAGAGCCAGAACTGCCACCCATATCGCAACTTCGGGATTTATCGCCATGGTAACAATCACGGCCACAGCCCCACCAATCCATGGTCCGATTATCGGGATAAGTTCGGTTACTCCTGAAAATGCGGCCAGCGCCGGCGCATAGCCTACTCCCAGGATTACCAATCCCACAAAGTTGAAATAAGCCACTATTAGCCCGAGGAGCACCTGTGCACGAATATACCGTCCGAGGACATTTTCAATGATTGCGACAATGTTCCTGGTATGTTCCACCGCCCATGAGGGGATACCCGAATAGAAGCTTGTGCTGAGCGATTTCGAGTCCTTCAGAATGTAGAAGAGAAAAAGCGGCAAAGAGCCAAAACCCAGAATAATGCCAAAAGCGGATGGCAGAGATGATATGGCGCTAAAGAAGGCTTCCCTTATTCTATTGCCCAACACCGCACCTGCATCGATGAGCATCCTATCCCACTGGTTCAGAATTTCCGGAGGAAGCCCCTGCCGCACACCTTCCAGCAACTGTTGTGCCTTGAAAAATGTCAGGGAGAGGAAGCTGGGCGCGTGCTCTACCAGCGTGACAAAGGCATTAATGACTGCGCCGAAAAGATAATAAGAAAAAATCCCCAATAAGCCAAAGACGATTATGAAGATGAGCACTATAAGGCAGACACGCTTTCCATATACCCACCTGTCTGGATAAGGCAACTTGCGTTCTGCCCATGAAATCAGAGGGAGCACAAGATAAGCCAGCACCATACCGAGGACAAACGGTAATATGACAGTTCTCAGGAAATACAGAAGGATAAAGACTGCTGCCACACCCGCCATCACCGTTGTCAGGTGACGGTGTTTCTTTAATGAGTCTATGATTGTAGCCAAGTCTACCCTCGCTCAAGAAGGTGTTTGAGCGCAAAATACAATTCCAGGTGACTCAGAGGTTGCCGGAAGAGCATAGTTTTGTGACCGCTCTCTTCGGCTGTAAAGATTCCTTAACTCGAATACAGCGTCTAAAAATGGACGCTTACTTATCACTCCGCCTTTTCGACTCCGCCGGTCTCGTGAAGCACCTTCTTTTTTACATCTTCAGCCGTTTCCTTTACCTTCTCGATGGCCTCGGCTGCATTTTCGGTGGTTTCCTCTACTCTTTCCTTCAGTAACTGCCTTGTTTCCCTTCCCGGTCGCGGGGCGTAGAGCAGCCCGATAGCGAGACCGATAAAAGCGCCCACAACGAGACCCAGGACCAAATCGGAACTATTTTCTCTCTGGTTCATCTGACCCTCCTGTTTTTGCTTTGAAGAATTTTTTCATGCCTTTTATTAGCTGGCAGAGCATCCGAACGAAAGCCGCAACCTCGATGAGGGGAAGCAGAATTTCATTTTCAAAACGCGCCGACGCACATTCCACTGTTCTTGCGACATTCCTGGCTGAATCTATCAACGGGGCAATCCGGCGATAGCAGGAGATGGAAACTACGGCCAGCAAGATGAGCACTACCGTTGCTACAATCGCAAAGATACTGATGACCACGTCGCGGAACCATTCGATAGGCATCGACGCGCCTCCATTATTATTTTTAATTATTAACTATACCACAGAATTGAAATTTGCGGGAAACAACTCAAAGCTAAATAGATAGGGGGGATTGTTTTTCTAGTTATGTAAAGTGATATTCAGTTTGGCCATGGGTAGGGAATTGTTTTTATATTTAACTTATGTAAAGTTGAGGCTAAAATGGTAGTGGGAGCAGAATTGTTTTTTGTGTAAATTATGTAAAGTGCCTCCCATATCAATATGAATAGACAGACCTGCGTCCCAACAGGAAACCGATAAAACCGATGAGCAGAGCGCCCAGCGAGAGCAAAAGGTACTTGACCCAGACAGGCAGTTCGATATTGAATAGCCCCCCGCTGACATAGAAAGTCCTTGCCGGAGACCAGGCGCTCTCATTGGAAGCACCGTCTATAGACTTCACACGCCAGTAATAGGGGGTTTCTTTCTTTCTGGATTCGAGCTTTTCCGTCTTAGCCACAGTGTATTCCGATGTCGCAAGACCCTTTTTCTCCAGGACAATGTTCTTGAAATCGGAGTCGGTGGCAATCTGCAATGTGTAAGTGACACCGCTCGGGTCGGAAACGTCCGGCCAGTCGAATATTGCCTCGGCTTTTGCCTTCTCAGCGTTCGGAGGCAGCGCGGGAGCGGGCGCCGGCGGCGATTCCTTTTCCACGGTAAAGGTCTTGGTTACGGTGTTGATACTGTCCGCAATAATGATGGTATGCGGTCCGCCAACGCTGGGCGGAACCTTGAAGATGACCGAGAAATCTCCTCCGGCGGCAGCCTTGGTGGTGGCCACCGTATTGCCATCGTATTTGACGGTAACTTCGCCGGAGAATCCCGTGCCGCTGGCGGTGACCTCGATGCCTATATTACCCGCAATCTTGTTAATATCAGCGCTGGTCAAGATGGAAAAATCCGCGCTTTTCTTATTGACGCCATCGCTTAACTCCATCTTGTAGGTGCCTTTTCCCAGCGCCGGCACGGTGAACTCCTTGCTGAAGTTTCCGCTGGCATCGGCGGCATCAGTTGCAGTGGTGACTGTGGTGGTTCCGAAGGTGATGGTCACCTTTGCGCTGGCATTAAGACCGGTGGCAGTGGCGGTGACCTTGCTGCCGCCGTAGCCGCTGGTGGCGCTGAAATTTATAGTGGATGCAAGCGTGAAACTGGCTGTTTTACTGGTGCCGGAGGCATCGCTAACCGCTATTGTATGGGCGCCGGCCGGAGTAGCGGGCACTACCAGCTTGTAAGTAAAACTTCCGGAGGCATTCGTTGGAGAGGTAGGGGGACTCGCCGGTTTGCCATCGAAAGTGATATTCACGGTAGAGTTAGGCTGAAAACCCTGACCGGTAAGGTTGACTTCTGTGCCGACAGGACCCGTGGCCTTATCCGCGGTCATGGTAAGCTGCGTGGTGAATTGAGCGGTAGAGGTATATGTGCCATCGCTGACGTTTATCGGAAAAGCGCCCGAACCGCCGGATGGTATGACGAAGGAAGCGCTGAAGCTCCCGTTGCTGCTCGCCGTTATCGTCGATGGAGAAGTGGTAACCGGGATGCCTTTATAGGTAATGCTTATGTTCCTGCTGGCGCTGAAACCCTTGCCGCCGATAGTTACAGGCGTACCGGCGAACCCTGAAGTGGGACTGATGGTGACGGACTGCTGTGTGGTAAAGGTAGCCGCGATGGTATTGGCAGAGGCATCCCTGGCCCTGACCGAGTGGCTGCCGCCGGTGGTTTCCGGAATGGGGAAGGTGCCGGTAAAGCCGCCGCTTGCATTCGATGTAGCGTTGGCCACGGTGACGTCGTCAAACGTAAAGGTGATGGCGCTATTAGGAGCGAAGCCGGTGCCGTTGACGGTCATCGTCCCTCCCGGAGACCCGGTAACCGGATTTATGATGATTTGCGGGTTGGCGGTCAGAGTGAAGGATGCCGAGGCCAGTTGCGTACCGGAACCGTAAACATTGGTAGTCCAGACGGTCACGGGAATGCTCGACCCAAAGGTCAGGCCGGCAGGAACCGTAAAACTGGCACTGAAAGTCCCCGCGGTTGAGACTAAGGCAGTGGCGACTTGTGTTTGCTGCGCGAAGATGTATACATTAGTACTCAGATACCCCGTGAAACCCTGACCGGTGATAGTGCCGGTTCCCCCCAGGAACAGAGTGGTGGGACTTATTGTGATTGACCGGGATGAAGTCACACTGAAGGAAGCGCTGGCCCTCAGAGTACCACCCGTACCGAACGTGGCGCTGGCTCCAGCTCCGCCGTAAACAGAAACGGGGTACACGTTGTCCGCCGCGAGAGCAGAAGGAACTACGAAACTGGTGGTGAAATTACTGCTTGCATCTACTAGGGCAGATTGGAGAAAGGTAGTCTGCATAAACATATATACGGTGGTACTGGCATCGGCGGTGAAACCCGACCCGGTGACAAAGACCAGCTGACCGGCAGAGCCGGAAGTTGGCGAAAGGATTATACTCTGCGCCGCTACCTGCATGGGCGGCCTGGCAAAAACCGTCAGAGCCAACAGGACAACGCCTGAGAGCAAAATATTCAAAGCCCTATTCAGCTTCCTCATTTCAAGATAATCCTCTCTTAACCTTCTCTTTTAATGAAACGTGAAATGATACTGGAAGATAGCACGAAATCAAGTCAAATCTCAAATCTCAAATCTCAAAGCCACAGCTTAAAAGTCAAAAACTAAGCTTCCCTTTTTGTTCGAATTAGATTTTCTTAGCATCCTTTTCGAGGCTGTCCGAAAATGTCATTCTTGAAGGAGTCCGCCAGGGGCGGACGACTGAAGAATCCGTAATTCGTTCGTGGAGCGGATTCTTCCCCCATATCAAGTACGGGGCCAGAATGACTATTTAGGCGCTTTGATTGGAGTTTTCGGACAGCCCCAATCGAAACTAAGCCAAAGCTGGGTATTACATGATTTTTCATTTGATAAGCCTCTTCCTGGCGCCCGGCCTGGGGATATATGTGCCGGCAAAACTATCGAGCGTGTCACGTGAGATGAGCCAGGTGTTATGAATCTTGACGGCGGGCAGGTCCCCCTGTCGGCAGAGGCGCTTGACCGTCTCAGGATGCACCTTGAGGCAACGGCTGGCCTCTATTACGTTAAGATAGCCATCAAATATGGTCATTTCACCATACCTTGAATAAATATTGCTTTGATAAAACAATATATCAAAAGGTGAGGATTTGTCAATGGGGATGGCATAAACAAGAAGGGATAAACAAAGTTGCGGAAGATGGTGTAAACGCAGTGCAACCTATCGAGATTTCATTTATGATTTTTGTGGTGGGTTGCGCTAACGCTCCACCCACCCTACGGTACTGTAGACAGATTGCTTAGAATCTAAATGACCCTACTTGCTTACGGGATCTGAAATTTCTGCCCCAACTAAAGACTCCCAAGACCGTACCTGAGTTTGCATCAATAACAACGGTCCTACCATTGGCAGAAAACCTCGATTCATAGAGAGTGTTTTGGACCGTCCAAACGTATGTCTTAAAGTCTCCGGCATACCAGTGAAAGCTAGTTTTCCAATCGGCTATACCCGCTTGAAGTCCTTCACTCATAGCAATTTTGATGGCTTCCCTTTCATCTATCGGAAACTCACCCTCTTGGGGGTCTTTGAGACGGTCAGGAATGCCACCAGGTTCGTTGACAACATTGCCGTTGACATCAACCGCAAACGAAATTAGCTCGTCCACAAATGGCTTATCGGGAATCCTGAACGTGTAAACCATATAAAAGTGGGAATTACGCAAATATGCGCTGATATTCGAACCCTTCATAGCTTCAAAATATCTACTTTTAGGAGGATTGAAGGTTATATATCTACTAAAATATTCAGAGCCCACTTTAGATATGACGTATTGGTTGGATTTCTCAATTATGAAATCGGGGATTGGTAATTTGGGTTCAAGCTTCGGTGTGGTCGTGGGCATTATTGTGGGTGATGATGTGATTGTGACTGTTGAAGTAGGCGTAACCAGGATTGGAGTGGGAACTGGTGGAAGTTCCGGCGTAGCCTCTTGTGGCGTCCCGCACCCCGCCAGCAGCATTGAAGCTGTAATGAGGAGGAAAAGCAAAAGAGCCAACAACCGTTTAACTCTGAGGTCCATTATTACCCTCCTCTGGTCATAATAGGGTAACTATAGCACAACCTCCCCACGTCTACCGGTTGCTCAAATGGAACGATATCAAACATTAATATACATATAGTAAGCAATAACGATATGCAGGTTTTCATTTCGTTTTCTTTCCACTAATGTAGCTGTACTTTAAATTGGGATTTGGGTCTCCTTTTATTACAGTGTCAACCGAGAGAGTAAATACTGTGTACGCCTGTCTTCCTGTCCTGCCTCCCTGGTCAATCGTTACCACTTCATACCTCAGGTCAGTGATAGTACCCGCAACAATCAGGTCTGACTTAATAACCAGCTCTTTTTCCGTAGGCTGCGGAATTAGAGGTGATGGCAATGGTGTGGTTGTGGTAGGGGGTGTGGGTGATGGTGTTGGAGCGGAAGTAGGTGACGGAGAAATTGTCGCAGTCGGTGTAGGCACAGACGTAGGCGTAGCCTCTTGTGGCGTCCCGCACCCCGCCAGCAGCATTGAAGCTGTAATGAGGAGGAAAAGCAAAAGAGCCAACAACCGTTTAACTCTGAGGTCCATTATTACCCTCCTCTGGTC
>JACPPQ010000161.1 GCA_016190925.1 Chloroflexota bacterium
GGAGGAGAGCGATGACCGGATTACAGGGACAGCCAGGATGGGCGATATTCTGGTGCCAACCGAGACCTCCTGCCAGAAGCTTCCTGGCCTTTGTCGCAAAAGCCGGAAGCACTTTTTTCCAATCTCCTACTACACCATAATGAGCCACCTTAAAGATATTCGCCTCCGCGTCCTTGTTTATGGCAACGATGCTCTTCGAACCGGAGCAGCCACTCATGTGCTGGCTGGAACCGGAGAGTGCCACCGCAAAATAGAGGTCCGGGGCAACAATCTTGCCCGTCAGACCAATCTGCACCGCCTCAGGAATCCAGCCACTATCGCACGGCGGCCTGGTAGCGCCTACCGCGCCTTTCAGAGCCTTTGCCACCCCTTCCAGTTCCTTGAAACCTTCGGCGCCTCCAATTCCTCTACCGCCGCAGACCACTACAGCCGCATCTTCCAGCTTGATTCCCTCTACTTCTTCTTTGACCTTTTCGAGCACCTTGGTCTTGATAGCAGAGGGGTCAAGTCCAGCAGGAATGTTAATCACTTCTCCCTTCCTCGAAGCATCTGGCTCCAGGGGAGAAAATGCTTTGACCCTGATGGTGACCACCTGCGGAAAAGAGTCCGTGGTGAACGTAGCTTGAGCGTTACCTCCGTATACCGGCTTTGTCTGCATCAGCGCCTTTGATTGAGCGTCAATGCAAAGGTCAAGGCAATCCATGGAAACCGATGTTCCCAATCTAAAAGCCAGCCTGGGTGCAAGGTCGCGGCCTGTGGAAGTCTGCCCCAGGATGATAATCCGCGGTGAAAACTGCTTCGCCACCTTCTCCATTACGGCTGTATATGAATCTGTCTGGTAATCTTTCAGCAAAGGGTCATCTACCACATTCACCTTGTCAGCGCCGGAAGCAATAGCATCTTTTGCCAGGCTGCTCACACCGCTGCCGACCAGCACTGCGCTCAGTTCTTCGCCCAGGTCATTGGCCAGCTTCCTGCCGCAGCCCAATAACTCACCGGTAATTGCGGAAAGACAGCCATTCCCAACCTCGCCATAAATCATGACACCTTTATAATCAGCCATGAAATATCATCCTCCTAAAGTCTAGTGTAGTAGCATTAGAACTGGATTAAAGCTCGATTAGAAGTCGCTGAGAGTTCGATTATGATATTTATTCGATACCTGTTTTATTTAACGCACAGGGTGGCATCAGGATAGCCCCGCTCTTACAAGACTTTTGCCTGCCTCAGCCTGATAGCCAGGTTTATCCCGGCCTCTTCCGGACTCTCTCCCCCTACAATTTCGCATTTGCCTTCACGGACCGGTTGGAACAGCTTGAGCATCTTTGTTCGTCTGCCCGCAGCTCCGACCTGCGAGGGGTTGACTCCTATATCGGCTGGTTTCCACACTACGGGCTGTTTCTTCTTGGCTGCCATGATACCCTTGATTGTGGGATACCTCGGCTCGCCTACTTCGTTGCTCACGGTAATCAAGGCCGGCAGTGATACCTCTATGACTTCGTAGCCCTCGGGAGTCCCCCGCTTGACCAGCGCCTTACCGTCTTTAATATCTATCTTCTTGGCCAGGGTGACACTGGGCAGCCCCAGGATTTCGGCAATCCCCGAGCCTACCTGTCCCGCATTCCAGTCGGAAGCCTCTCTGCCGCACAGGATAAGGTCAAACTGGCCAATCTTCTTGATAGCCATTGCCAGGGCATAAGCGGTCGACCAGCTATCACCATCGGCAAAGGCGTCATCTTCAAGCAGCACAAGCTCATCAGCGCCCATGGATAAGGGTTTCTTGACAACCTCCCTTAGCAAGTTGTTACCCAGGCTTATGGCAGTGACTTTGCCGCCACCCTGAGCGTCCCTGATTCGCAGCGCAGCTTCCACGGCGTTCTCACCGTACGGGTCCACTACCGGAGACACACCCTGCGGCGGCACAACCCTGTTAGTGGCGGCATCAATCTTGAAACTTGCAGGCGGCGCTTCAGGGTCGAGCACCTGTTTTACGCAGACAATGATGTTCATTGTTATGCCTGTTCCTCCTCAAGTTTTTTGCTTGCAGCCCGTAAAAAACCCCAATCGCCTAAATGTAACATTTAAGCACTTGGGGTGTCAAGCAAACCTATAGGTGTCTCTCACTCCGGTTGCAGTCAGCTCGCAAGCAGCCCGTGCAGGTAAGGTAAAACTGAGCATGCGGTCCAGGCCGTTCAAATCTTTTGTCAATTTCATTATAGCCGAGGGGAAAAGGCTGCGCAACCACGCAAACATCGCGTTCGCCTGTCTTTCCCCTATTTCCAGAAGCACAGTGCCGCCGGGCTGTAGTTTGCTTCTTGACTGGCAACATAGCTCCCGGAGCTTATCGAGACCATCATCCCCTCCGTCCAGAGCATGCGCCGGTTCAAAGCTCAGGTGACGTGCGGTGGCTATCTCCTCTGTCCTGACATAGGGAAGGTTTGCCACAATCAGGTCGAAAGGCCCCGCCATAGGCTCAAGCAAGTCGCCTTCAAACAGGCGCACCAGGTTGCCGACTCCGTGTTTCTCGCAGTTGAGACGCGCAACCGCCAGCGCAGAGGGCGAAACATCGGTGGCATAGATTTTTGCGCCGGGAAGGTTCAAGGCCAGGCTTACGGCAATGCACCCCGAACCCGTGCCCACATCAGCTATGATGGGGTTGGCATACTTCCGGGACAGGTTGAGGGCTTCCTCTACCAGGAGCTCGCTTTCCGGCCGCGGGATAAGGACGCGAAGGTCTACATTAAAATCGAAGCCGTAGAATTCTCTGTGCCCCGTTATGTATGCTGACGGTTCGCCGGCCAGACGTCGATACACTAACTGCCAGAAAGCACTTTCTTGCTCGGGACTTGCCTCCCGGTACAGGTCAGTGTACAACTCGACCCGACTAATACCCAGCACATGTCTCAGCAGCAGCTCGCTTTCGAGGGTAGCATCTTCGATATCTCCGGCAGCCAGGACTTCCCTGGAGCGGGCGAGCAACTCCTTAAGGGTCATACCAGTTGCTTCTCCAGTTGCTCCGCCTGGTCGCGGGCAATCAGTTCATCGATTAGCTCTTCAAGTTGCCCCTGCATGATTTTGGGGAGATTATGAAGAGTCAACCCGATACGGTGGTCAGTGACGCGGTCTTGAGGGAAGTTGTAGGTGCGCAC
>JACPPQ010000164.1 GCA_016190925.1 Chloroflexota bacterium
CAAAATATCTTTTACTTAAACAAAGAACTCGTACTCACAGCAGTCGTACGGATTGCTTCGACCCGCCAAAGGCGGGCGGACTCGCATGACGAATAATGTAATGGTCTTATAACTCAGGATACTAGGAATGTATTAACTCGCCCTCTTTTAACTCCGAGAAAGATAGTGTAGCGTCTTGCCATAAATGCTGCTATTATTAGTAAGCGCTTTAGAAGCATGAAAACAAGGAGGCATAGAAATGGAACTTGCAGACCTGGCAAAGCTTATCAAGAGCAGGCGTTCTATCCGTACCTGGCAGGACAAACCGGTGCCCAGGGAACTGCTGGTGCAGGCCGTGGAGCTGGCGACATGGGCGCCCAACGGTGGCAACCAGCAGAACTGGCGCTTCTACATTATCCTGAACCGTAATACTATCAAGGCAATCGCAGATGTGGTGCACGCCAGTGTCGATAAGTTAGCGTCCTGGCCAGAAAGCAAGCAGTTTGTTGATGATGCCGCAAGATGGCGCAGGGGGGTCACGTTCTTCAGCAGCGCGCCGGCCTGTATTGCTGTAGCTTCCAAACAGTACCAGTCAGCCACCGACCTTATTCTGGCGGCCCGGCCCGATGACCCGGAAGCAGTCGAGATGCGTCTCTGGCGCAACACAGCCAGCAGCCGTACCCAGTCCGCGGCCGCGGCCGTTGCTTACCTGCTCCTCATTTTACACCAGATGGGTCTGGGAACAACCTGGATGACCGGGCCAATGCAGGCAAAGGGGAAGATTGAGAAAATCTTGGGGGTGCCGCCAGATATGGACCTCCTTACCTTCATTCCCGTGGGTTACCCTGCTGAAAGCTCTTCCAAAGACCGCCTGCCTGTTGAAAAGGTGTGCGAGGTTATCAGTTAGACTGACAGGCATCAGGAAATTAACCTTTCGCCCTCGTATCGAGTACGGGGCAGGCTTTTGCAAAGAGGGAAGATGCCTCCCCCTTCCGCGCCCCTGGATTCCAGCCACATATTAAGTTTGAGGCAGGCTCGATGCTGGAGTGACAAAAGGTGGGTGGGTTTCGCTGCGCTGCACCCACCCTACCGGTTTTGTGAATCTGAGGTATGAAGAAATTCCTCTCAATCTCCCCTGTATCAAGTACTCAGGACAAGCTCCACGAGGTATCTCGGTGGGGGGATGTATCGTCTTCCCACCCCGCCCTGAGATTCTTCAGTCGTCCTTATGCCGAAGGACCACGAGGGATGAAAATTTTTGTCACCCTCACCTGGCCTCTCCCCTCAAGGGAGAGGAAATTTGGTTATTTTCGTAGCAATGACATTTTCGGATGGTCTAAGCCTTAGCGGCCTCTTTTTCAGCCTGTCTATCGGCGATTATCTGCTGGGTGATGTGCGCCGGTGCGTGCTTGTAGTGGCTGAACTTCATCTTGAAGCTGCCGCGCCCCTGCGTCATCGACTTCAGGTCAATGGCATAGCGCTGCACCTCGGCCAGGGGCGCCTGCGTTTGAATTATGTTGGTGCCGCCTGAAGGGTTCATCCCCTGGATATGGGCTCGCTTGGTATTAAGGTCGCCGATGATGTCTCCGGTAAGCTCATCGGGGATGGTGACCTCCAGGTCCATTATAGGTTCAAGCAGCACGGGCTGCCCACCGGACAGCCCCTTCTTCACCGCCTGCGCTCCGGCAATTTTGAAACATATTTCCGAGGAATCGACCGGATGGTAGCTGCCATCGGTGACAACGGTCTTCACATCCACTACCGGGTAGCCCGCCAGGACACCTTCCTGGAGCGCCTCGTGAACGCCCTTCTCCACGGCCGGGATGTAGTTCCTGGGTATGGTGCCTCCCACGACGGCGCTCTCAAACTGGTGGCCTGTGCCGGAGGGCAGAGGCTCCACCCTCAGGACAACGTGTCCGTACTGGCCGTGGCCGCCCGTCTGTTTCTTGTGCTTGTGCTCGGCATCCGCGGAGACCAGGATGGTCTCCTTGTAGGGCACTTTCGGGGTTTTTAGCTCGACAGCCACGCCGAATTTCCGCAGCATCTTTTCCGCAGCCACCTCGAGCTGGGTTTCTCCCAGTCCCCAGATAACGGTCTCGTTGGTATCCGGCTCGCGTCGGACAAAGAACGTTGGGTCTTCCTCAGCCAGCCTGGCCAATGCTGTGCCCAGCTTGTCGATATCGGCCTTGGTCCTGGGATAGACTGCCATGCTGAAAGTCGAATCAGGGAACACGATTGGCGGCAACTGCACCGGCTTCTCGCGTTTGCACAGGGTATCACCGGTGGCGGTGACGTTCAGCTTGGCTACCCCGCCTATATCCCCTGCCTTGAGTGCGGGCACCGGCTCCTGTGTTTTACCCCTGACTACGAATAGCTGGCCGATGCGCTCCGCCTCGTTCTTGTTCGAGTTCCATATCTGGGAGTTGGACTCCAGAGAGCCGGTATAAACCCTGAAGTAGGTCAGCTTGCCCACGTACGGGTCGGCGCTGGTCTTGAATACCAGCGCAGCCAGCGATGCTTCTTCAGACGGCTCAACCTCCTGGGTCTCGCCTTTGGCATGGTTGTTAAGGACGGTTACTTTCCTGTCCTTAGGCGATGGCAGGTAGCTTTGAATGGCGTCCATCAGCGGGGAAATTCCCATGTTTTGCAGGGCTGAGCCGGCCAGTACCGGCACAACGGCGCCATTTTTTACCGACTGGCGCAAGCTTTTGTGCAACTCCTCCAGGGTAAGTTGCTCATCGTTGAGGTATTTTTCGATAAGTGTGTCATCGGCGGAGGCGATAGCTTCGACCAGCCTGGCGCGATATGTGTCAGCCTCGGACTTCATTGCTTGCGGGACTTCTCCCTCCTTGGAGGGAGAGCCGGTGTAGCTCTTCATTGTCAAAAAGTCGACGACTCCCTGGAAGGCGCTCTCAGAGCCGATGGGTAGCTGCACGGGCACGCACTTGGCGCCAAATTTGGCTTGAATCTGCTCTACCGCCCGCTGGAAAGAGGCATTTTCCCGGTCCATCTTGTTGACGAATATCATTCGCGGGAAGCGTCCTTCCTCGCAGAAGCCCCACACTTTCTCGGTGCCGACCTCCACACCGGCGGCAGCGGACACGACGATGACCGTTCCCTCGCTTACTCGCATGCCGGCCTTGACCTCGCCGAGGAAGTCGAAATAGCCCGGGACATCGATGAGGTTGATTTTGGTGTTCTTCCATTCGAAGGGAAGGAGAGACAGGTTGATGCTTATCTTGCGCTTGACTTCATCCGGGTCGAAGTCCGAGGTAGTGGTGCCGTCATCCACCTTTCCAAGCCGGTTGATAACCCCTGTGGTGAATAGTATTGCTTCTGACAGCGATGTCTTGCCAGCACCTCCGTGAGACAGTAGGACGACATTGCGGATATTCTCCATCGAGTAGTGCTGCATCGCTCACCTGCTTTCTCAAAATAAAGTTAGCCCTATTATAGCCATAGTCAGCGGCAGTGGCAAGTTTACGGGCTGCGTGCGAAGCTGGATGGTGAAGTTCTCAGCAATTGGCCCTTCCTCCCATGCGGATTGCTTTGTCCTTCTGCGGAAGGACTCGCGTTGGCGAGTCCATATTTATAGACGATTGGCAGGTTGCAGTTGGGTTTTGCCCCCTGTTGGAGAAGGTGATTGGTGGGTTGCACTACGCTCCACCCACCCCTGGTTTTGCATTTTACTTTACATAAGATGTAATTCAACTATTTGTTTTGCCGTGGAAACAAATAATTTTCGAGCCTGAGTTTTTCGTTTTGCGGCGGAAACGAATGGTTTTTTGAAGCTAATATTCGTTTCTCATGCGTAAATATTAAAAAACAGGAAACGAATCCGATTTTCAGGCTCACTGACGACCTGTGTTCCCACCTCAGGCAATCTCATGCAGAATAATAGCACATTTGTGCCGGTGGAGGCAAGGGGATTTTGTCGTATTTTGGAGACAGGTTACTGAGGGGTATGGTGGTATGGGGCAAGCTTTTGCGAAAGGGAGAAAAACGCATCAGCGCCCTTTCTCATTAGCCTTCCAGCAATATTCTTGTTTTCGGAAGCTCATTTTGAGGGAGATTTCGAACGTTTCACGGTAAGCTAAGCCTCTTTATACCACTATTTTGGGTAGAAATTTGTGATAAAGTTGTGAAAAAATATAGCAATCAGGTACTTGACAAAGCAGACAAAATGTCATAGTCTTATGTCTGTGTTGTAAAAAAGTGTGCATGCAGGTGAGGTAGCGCCAGGGCTGGCACCGTGGGGTGTGGAGTGGTGGTTATGCTTGTCCGGTTGGCAAAGGTGGGGGGGCTGCGCTGGAGCGTAGTCCCTTTTTTGTTTTTAAGGAGTGGGTGTAAAACAGGAGTTACCAATCGTCTCATAATAGTAAAGACTAAGAAATGTGTCGCTGCGAGGAGCATATTCTCCTTCTACTGAAGGGTCAGTGTAAACTAAGCGACGCGCCTGCACGCTGAAGTGTTAAGGTACGCAAGTGTGGCAATCTAAACCTTTGCCTAAAGCCATTCTTTGAGATTGCTTTGTCCCGCCTGAGGCGGGTCTCGCAAGACAAGTCTAAATTATTTTAAGACCATTAGTAAG
>JACPPQ010000159.1 GCA_016190925.1 Chloroflexota bacterium
ATCGAGGTCAACCTTATTCACCGCTACGATTTGAGGCTTTCGAGTCAGACCACTGTCATACATTTCAAGCTCATTATTCACCTTTATCATATCCTCCACCGGGTTTTCAGAAGCGCCGTTAATCAGGTGAACAATTATTTTCGTTCGAAGGGCATGCCTCAGGAACTCATGTCCAAGTCCCCGCCCGGTATGCGCCCCTTCTATCAGACCGGGTATTTCCGCCATCACGAAACTTCTCTCCCCGCTCTTTACTACACCCAACACCGGTTCCGTGGTGGTAAACGGATAGTCTGCAATTTTCGGCCTCGCTGCTGTGGCCGATGCAAGCAAAGTCGACTTACCTACATTGGGATAACCGATTATCCCTACATCTGCTATGATTCTGAGCTCCAGTAACAGCCTTTTTTCCTCTCCATTTTCGCCCTTCTGAGCGATACGCGGAGCCTGGTTACTTGCCGACGCGTAATGGGCATTGCCCCATCCCCCTTTTCCACCCCTGGCCACTATAACCCTCTCGCCATCTTTCGCAAGGTCAGCTATCACTGCTCCTTGTGCCACATCCGCTACAACCGTTCCTACAGGAACCTTCAGCACCAGGTCTTCTCCGTTTTTCCCCCGTTTTCTTCCTCCACTGCCGTTTTTCCCTTTTCCTGCACGATATAACCTTCTGGAGATATATTCTCCCAATGCTGTAACACTCCTATCCGCTTGCAAAAATACGTCTCCGCCCTTCCCGCCATCACCACCATCAGGTCCACCAAAAGGAACAAACTTCTCTCTCCGAAAGCTTATTGAGCCGCTTCCTCCATTCCCAGCCTCGACCCCTATTTCAACCTTCTCAAACATAACTCTTTCCGTAATTAGTTCTATACCTGGTATATATAGTACTTAGATGTGTAGAAGTTTAATAATCATAATAACACAATAGGCTCGAACAGTCTCTCTTATTCCAGGAGACATGTAGAAACGAATCTGCAATAACTGTCAGTTATCGATATTGTCCTCAAGTTATGCAACAAATCGGGCTGTTTGTCCATATATTAAGTTCGGCCTTTTGCCGATGATTGTTGAAGAAGCTGTGGGAAAGTATGGACAGGGCGGCGCGGTAAAGGCGCAACAGCGCAAATGCGTCTTTGCGCAAATGCGCTCGATAAGAGCGAAAAGCAACGAGGACTCTAAAGCTGACTATTTGTGGGGATTTCGTTTGAGGCAAATCTGCTGAATTTCAGTGATTTGACGCTTTAACGAAGGGCTTTCATCAATATCCCTGGCTATCTTTGCGCATCCATGGATAACTGTAGAGGTGTCTCTTCCTCCGAGTTCCCGGCCGGTTTCGGTGAGAGAGCAGCCTGTGTGACTTCTGATGAGGTACATAGCGATGTGCCGCGCCAGGGTGGTCTGTTTGTCCCTTTTGCGGCCTTTCAGGTCGGAGACCGCCAGCTGGAAAGTATTTGCCACTGCCTCCAGGATTTCGACTGGGTTAACTGCCGGTTTTTGTGAGTCATTGGTGGCTATGTCTCCCAGGGCATGGAGCGCGAGCTCGGTCGTGACGGGTGCCCTTAGAAGCCGCGAATAGGCAATGACCCGGTTGAGAGAACCTTCCAGTTCCCTTATGTTGTCCTTTGCCCGCGTGGCGATAAACTCCAGCACATCGGCGTGGATATCTGTATTTTTGGTCTTAGCTTTTGCCCTCAGGATGGCAAGACGTGTTTCCAGGTCCGGAGGCTGGATGTCCGCAATCAGTCCCCACTCGAAACGGGAGCGCAGGCGCTCCTGTAGCAAGGGCATGGATTTGGGTTTGCAGTCGCTGGTGATGACAATCTGCCGGTTTGAGTTTCGCAGCTCATCGAAGGTGTGGAAAAACCCTTCCTCGGTCTGTTCTTTGCCCCCGATGAACTGGATGTCGTCGACCAGCAGCATGTCAGCGCTTCTGTACTTGTCGCGGAACGACTCCGTACTCCTCTCCCGGATGGCGGTGACATATTCGTTGGTGAACTGTTCTGCGCTGGCATAAAGGCCTATAATATTTCGCGCCAGGGCAGCTTGCCCGATGGCCTGCAAAAGGTGTGTCTTGCCCAGGCCTGTGCCGCCGTATATAAACAGTGGATTATAAATGTGCCCGAGATTTTCGACCACCATAAGAGCGGCTTCTTTTGCCAGGCGATTGTTGTTGCCGGTCACGAATGAATCGAAGGTGTAGTTGGGATTGAACATCGATAGAGATTGGGCGGCCCTGTTTCCGGGCGGTGTGAACCTGTAGTCAGGGATTGGGTTCCCGCTGGCTACGTGAAAATGAGCCGCGAGTTGCCGCCCGGTTAGTCCCATCAGGGTTTTCTCAATAAGGGAGCGCTGGTTTTTGTCTAGGTATTCTGCAACAAAGGTGTTGGGGACACCGATGATAAACTGGCCGTCCTTGTAACTCAGACCTCTCGTATTTGCCAGCCATGTCCGGTAGTTAGGCCGGCTTACCTGGAGTTCCAGTTCGCCTAAAGCCGTTTCCCAGATTTGCTGTGCTGACCTGTCTTGCAAGAAATGACCTCCCGGTCGTTAAAAAAATGGAGCACCCCTGGAGCTGTGGAGGACGTTTAAAGGTTATCGGCACTGTGCGCAAACAAAAATTGAACTTTATAAGAATAAAACGAAGGATGGTTAGTGGCAAGGTTTTTGGTGTAAATTTATGGGTATTTTTGGCCTCTTCTTTTCGCCTGAAAACTCTACCGTACTCCGTTTTTTGCCAGTTTTCAGGGTTTTACCCATGCAAGGGCGGGGTAGAAGAAAAAGTTTTTTGATGGTACAATTTTATAGCTAAAATATTCGCATTCGTGACTTTTGAGGTCATTAGTTGCTTGTAAAGCAACATCGACAAAGAATTGTCGATATTTTTAATGCTAAAGAACTGTGCTCTTGGCACAGGTAATAAAAAGAAATACAGGGTTTCCAAAGGGACGGAGTCCCTTGGCTTGCCTTCGCTGAAGCTTTGGCGCAAGCAGGCCGCACGCAGAGCTTGCCCCGTACCTGATACGGGGGTCAATGCCCTGCAGTGCGGAATTGCTTTACAAATGGTTTGGCATTAATTCCCCCGAAGGGATTTCGATATTAGTGCTTAGAATTTCCAGCTTGTCTGGGTTAGGAAGTAATCTGACAAGGAGTTCACCATGCGGGTTGTTTTCATGGGCTCACCAGAGTTTGCTGTACCCGCTCTTCAGCACATAGTTCTGAGCGGTTATCGGGTGGCGGCTGTCTATACGCAGCCGGACAAGCCCGCGGGCAGAGGCCGTTACACCGCGCCTCCCCCTGTTAAGGAGGCGGCGTTGACCTTAGGACTTTCGGTAATTCAACCAACCAGCTTGAGAACCCTTGAAGCGGCTCAGCAGATGACTGATTTTCGGCCCGATGTGGTTGTGGTTGCAGCCTTCGGGCAACTCCTTCCTCAAAGGGTCCTCGACATCCCCCGGTATGGATGCCTGAATATACATCCTTCATTGCTTCCCAGGTTCCGTGGAGCATCGCCGGTAGCTGCGGCTATCCTTGCCGGCGAAGAGTTTACCGGTGTGACCATTATGCTTTTGGATAAGGGCATGGATACCGGCCCTATCCTGACCGTTGCGCAGATTCCGATTTCAGCGCAGGACAACGCCGGCATTCTGACTGGCAAGCTCTCCCTTATCGGGGCGCGCCTCGTGGTTGAGACTCTGGCCTACTGGACGCGGGGTGAGATTGCTCCCCGCCCGCAGGATGACGCGCTGGCTACTTATTGCAAACCCATTTCGAAGGAGGATGGCAAAATGGATTGGAGCCTCCCTGCGGTGGAACTCTGGCGGCGGGTGCGCGCTTTTAACCCCTGGCCGGGATGCTACACGCGGTGGCAGGGAAAACAACTCAAACTCCTCGAGGTTTACCCTCTGGCAGGAATCGGCGTTGCAGGCACAATCGTCTCCCTCTCTCAGGGCGCAGGCAGACCGGAGGCGGCGTTCGGAGTGCTTACCGGTGACGGGATTCTCGGAGTGCTTCAAGTGCAGCTCGAGGGAAAGCGTCCCATGTCCTCCGCTGAGTTTCTGAGGGGGCAAAGAGGTTTCATTGGGTCGATATTGGCTTAGTACCTGAAACAGAAATCCAATTAATCGATGTCCCTCGCCTGAGGCGGGGCGGGCGGGGTCCGAGACCCGCCCCTACAACATTATCATTGTTTGCGGGTGCGCCTGGGGCGGATGACAAATTATTTGGGTTATTTCTTGGTTATTGGTTTCCTTTTTGAGTTATAAGCGGGCTTGTGATAAGATACTTCGGGCGGAAAAACGGGGTGGCAGATAAATGATAGTAATTTAGAAGGAGGTTTCAACTATGGCAAGGATGAGTCAGGGAGAGCATGCGCGGCTTCTTAGAATTGAGGAAGGGAAAGAGCCGGTTGAAGACGTAACCCCGGAGAAGTTGGCAAGAAGACGGGCAAGGGCCAACATACCGTTCTATCCTCGAACCACCTATTTCAACAATCAGGCCTCAAGGGATGGGATAAGACATTTCGTGATGGGGTTCGGTGACACCAATCCACTGTTCCAAGACGAGGAATATGCCTGCGGGACCAAGTACGGCGGCATCATCGCTCCGGGTTCCTTCCTTTATACCGTAGCCTGGACCCTTTTGGGCGCGGGTTTAACCGGCGTGCACGGCTGGTACAGCGGAGGCGATTGGGAATGGTTCCGCCCGGTTTATGCCGATGACAGATTTGCGGCAGTAGGCATTATTCGTGAAATGCTGGAAAAGACGGGCCGGATGGCAGGTGGCGGAACCCTTCTCATCGACTACTCCGATAAGATATACCTGAATCAAAGGGGTGAAATCACCGGGATGGAGCATTACCATACCGTCCGCGCGGGTAGAAAGGAAGCCGGTGCAGCCGGGAAAGAGCGCAAACTGGAAAAGCCTACCTACTCTAAGGAAGACTGGATAAAGATTCTGGATGCCTATGATGACGAAGAGCTGAGAGGAGCAGACCCCAGGTGGTGGGAGGATGTCAAAGAGGGTGATGAACTCAAGCCCATGATTAAAGGCCCCTTGACTGTCAGAGACATGATAGCCTGGCTTATGGGCGCGGGCAGCCCCTTCATGCTGGCGCACAAGATACAGGCGCTGTGGGAGGCCAGGCATCCCAGGGGCTTGGAGTATGTGCCGCAGACCGGCGAGCGGGATGTCCCCGAATTGGTCCATATTTTCGACCATTTTGCGCAGACCATCGGCGTGGAGAGAGCCTATGATTACGGCAACCAGCGTATGACCTGGTTGATTCAGTATTTCACCAACTGGATGGGAGACGACGGTTTCCTGTGGAAGGTGAGCGGTGACCTCCGTGCCTTCAACCAGATTGGAGATATCACCACCTACAACGGCAAGGTGGTCAAGAAGTACATTGCTGACGGGAAATACTGCGTGGACATCGAAGCCTGGGCGCATAACCAGCGGGGCGCAGTCTCGATGCCGCCTCACATTTCGACCGTAATTCTTCCTTCGAAGGAAGCTGGACCGGTGGTTTATCCTAATCCATCGCCCACGCTAATGAAAGAAGTCAGTAAGGCCAGACCTCTGAATGAGCTTATCGCAGAGGGTAAGCTGGTATAGGCCGGAACTTATTTTCGGCGTGGTTCGATAAGGGGGGCGAAAGCTCCCCTTTTCTTGTTTGAGTTAAAGCCTTTGCATCTCTTATTGAGCTGTTTGAGGTTCGCTCCACCTCCCTGTATAATTCAGTCAGTTAACATCTCAAGGAGGCCGCTTGCCTTTTACCGAAGACGAACTGAGGAAATTCGACACTCTGGTAGACATAATCGCTAAGCTGAGAGCGCCCGATGGCTGTCCCTGGGATAGAAAGCAGACCCACTTATCCCTTCGGGAGCATTTGCTTGAGGAATGCTACGAGGTTCTTGAGGCGCTCGATGAAGGGGATTCGGAAGACCTTCGTGGAGAGCTCGGCGACCTCCTTTTGCAGATTGTCCTACATGCCCAAATCGCCAGCGAAGCCGGGGAGTTTGAGCTTGGGGACGTGATGATGGGAATCAATGCTAAGCTCCTTCACCGCCATCCGCACATCTTCGGGAACGTTAAAGTCAAAGATGCCGACGAGGTGGCGCACAATTGGGAGGCCCTGAAACAGGAGGAGCGAGAAGCGGGTGCTTCTATTCTGGACAGCGTGCCCAAGCATATGCCCGCTTTAAGCTACGCCCAGGAAATCCAGCAGCGGGTGGCGCGAGTCGGCTTTGATTGGAAAGACGATAATGGCGTCATCGAAAAGTTGACTGAAGAGGTTGCTGAGTTTAAAAAAGCGAAGAGCCGGAAGCAGAAAGTTAATGAGTTCGGCGACCTTTTGTTCACCCTAGCCAACATTGCCCGGCGGATGGAGATTGACCTGGAAACGGCGCTCCGCGAAGCTAATCGGAAGTTTTATCGCCGTTTCAGGTACATGGAGGAGCTTTGCAGGGAGCGCGGCTTGAGCTTCGATAAGCTTTCATTTGACGAGCAAAACGCACTGTGGGAGGAAGCCAAGAAAAAAGCCTGAAAAAACACTCGGATTACACTCTCTCCTGTGTTATAATAAGTGCCATAATATCGGGACGTAATGGAGATTCAAATGTTTGGAGCTTTTTTAGAGCCTCCAGTTGCTCCTTTGCTCATTGACGCAATTGCGCAGCTGCGTGAGGATGAGGAAGACGTTCGAGAAGGGTTGGAAGCGCAGGCTGACGATGAGGGCACAATCTCCTGGGAGGGAGTCCAGAGCCAGAGGGCAAAGTCAAAATCGGGCGTTAAACAGTGATTAAGACTGAACGTATTTGATGGCGAGACCACGCAGGATTTTGTATAATATATCATTGAGTAACTGAAAATGTGGTCTGGTTGCAGTGTTGAAGGTAACCAGACGTGCCGAAGATGCTTGCGAGAGGTTTAAAAATCGGGGCGAGTGGATTTGAACCACCGACCTCAGCGTCCCGAACGCTGCGCGCTAACCAGGCTGCGCTACGCCCCGTTGACCATCACTATTATAAGCGGATTTTGTTTCTTCGGCAACCTTGCGCTCGAAGGAAGTGATGGGCAGACGATTAAAAACTCCCTTTACGGCCGATTACGAGGGGCAACTTTTGATGAAATACTGTGTCCTGATAATTGATGGCGCCGCAGGGCTGCCTCTGCGTGAGCGTGGCGGTAAGACCTGCCTTGAGCTTGCCCGCACCCCGAACCTCGATGCTATGGCACGGGAGGGTATTGCGGGGCTGGCGCGCACCGTTCCTCCGGGAATGGAGGCGAGCAGCGCCTGCGCCTGCATGTCCATCCTGGGATATGACCCGAAGGTCTATTACCGCGGCCGGGCTGCCATCGAAGCCAAGAGCATGGGTATTCCCATCGCCGATGGGGAGGTGGTCTTCCGCTGCAACCTGGTGGCAGTTAGCGATGGCAAAATGCAGGACTATAGCTCAGGCCATATCAGCACTGACGAGGCACGACAGCTTATTGCTACCTTGAATGAGAAGTTGGGGAATGATGGGGTACGCTTCTATCCGGGAGTGAGCTATCGCCATATCTGCAAGCTGGCGGGGATGGAGGAGACGGCGCTGGCCACCTGCACGCCGCCGCACGATATTCCCGGCAAGCCAGTTAAAGAGTTCCTGCCGAAAGGGAAGGGTAGCAAGCTCTTACGCGACCTGATGAAGTGCTCCGAGGATGTTTTAAGGGACCACCCGGTGAATGTGAAGCGGAAGGCCCGTGGAGAGACTCCGGCGACCATGCTCTGGCTGTTCTGGGGGAGCGGAAAGGTGCCGGAGATGCCTGCTTTCAAGAAGGTCTATGGCGTGGATGCGGCCATCACCTCCGGTGTTGACCTTCTGCACGGGCTGGGCAAGATGGTTGGTATGGATGTGCTGAGCATCCCCGGCGTGACCGATGGCCCCGACAACGACTATGTTGCCCAGATATCCGGCGCCCTGAACGCGCTCGAAAAGTGCGACCTGGTGGTTGTCCACATTGAGGCGGCAGATGAGGCTGGGCACGGCGGCAACATCGATGAGAAGATAGCGGCTATCGAGGCGGCTGATAGGGAGGTTGTGGGGAGGGTGCGGGGCTGGCGGGGTGGCGCTCTGAGGGCGCTGGTTTTGCCCGACCATGCTACACCCATAGAGGTCCGCACTCACACCGAGACTCCGGTGCCATTTTTGCTTTGGGGCAAAGGTTTTTCTTCTAACAGAGCCAAGCGGTTCACCGAGGCCGAAGGGGAAAAAACGGACTTGTTTGTTGACCCCGGTTATAGTATTATGGGCAAACTTATTAATAAGTAGAGCAGATCCCTCTCGTTGAACCATCAGGACTTAGAGGATAACAGGTATGCTAATCTGCAGAAGAAAGAGTTTGAATCAATGAAAGACATTCCAGAAGACATTAGTAGAGATGACATTATCTGGGCTATCAAAGAGATAGACAGTGGGAGGCATCGGACTCCCTATATAAGAGAGTCTCATGAGTATTGTTTGGAATATACAGGGAGGCATTTCACACATTTCCCACCCAAAGAGCTAATCAGACATGCTCACATACTTGTAAATGGTGAAGAATTAATAAATTTTTACGGAGGCAAAAGAGAGGCCAATCTTTTTTTACAAAGAAGAAAGTTTACAATCGTACCATGTACTGGACGTGCTCCTCATTAGTTTTGAAAGCGGAAAATGCGTTTGAATTTGGATAACGTAGAAAAGGGAAAAACGTAAAATTAGCTGAAGCAATTGACTCTTGCACAGTGTGCTGATACCTTAAATCGTGTAAAACAATGAACGGGCATGTAAGCAAAATTGATTTGTCTTTCGACAAGATCAGGAGAATCGATTCGATTCAATTCCAGACTAACAATGTATTGAGGTAGAAACAGCAATGGCTCTTATCGTTCAAAAATATGGTGGCACATCGGTGGCGGATGCAGAAAGAATCAGGAACGTTGCCAGCCGCATAGTCGCCACAAAGGAAAAAGGCAACCAGGTAGTGGTAGTGGTCTCGGCCATGGGTGATACCACCGATGACCTCATCAAGCTGGCTAACCAGGTTGCTTCCAAACCCAGCGAGAGGGAGCTTGATGTCCTGCTTTCTACCGGCGAGATAGTTTCCAGCACGCTGCTGGCAATGACTCTCAAGGATATGGGCCACGAGGCTATCAGCCTATCCGGCGCTCAGGCAGGCATTCAGACGGACTCGGCTTACAGCAGCGCGCGCATCTTGAAAATTGAGGCTAAACGCGTCATCAAAGAGCTGGAGAACGGAAACATTGTTATCGTGGCCGGTTTCCAGGGTATAACGGACGGGATGGATACCACAACACTTGGACGGGGCGGTTCCGATACTACCGCGGTGGCTCTGGCGGCTGCTCTGGGGGCTGAGGTCTGTGAGAGGTATACCGACGTGGAGGGGGTCTATACCGCTGACCCGCGCATTGTCCCCGAGGCGCTGCGCCTGCCGGAGATTGGCTATGAGGAAATGCTGGAGTTGGCCACCTATGGTTCTAAGGTAATGCATCCCCGGGCCATCGAGCTGGGCGGACTTTATGGCATCCCTATACTCGTGGCCTCTAGCTTCTGTGATAAGCCGGGGACTCTAATTCACGGAGGGATATCGATGGAAATCCGCAATAAAGTGAGCAGTATTGCTCATGACTTCGATGTGGCAAAGGTTACCATAGTCGGCGTGCCTGACCGCGTTGGGATTGCGGCCGGCATTTTCGAGCCGCTGGCGCAGGCCGGCATCAGCGTCGATACTATTGTCCAGAACGCCAGCGTCGATAACATTACCGACCTCACCTTTACCGTGAGCAAGAGCCAGCTACCGGCGGCTATGGAAGTGGTGAAGCCCATCGCCCGGTCAATCGGTGCCAGAGAGTGCGTCAGCGATTCGAAGCTGGGCAAGGTCAGCATCATCGGCACCGGAATGCAGAATACGCCCGGCTATGCCGCAAAAATGTTCCGGGCGCTCAGTGAGAAGGGCATAAATATCCAGCTTATCACCACATCTGAGATAAGGATAACCTGCATTATCCAGGAAGCTAAGGTGAAGGATGCGGTCCGCGTCCTGCACCAGGCTTTTGAACTCGAAAAATAAATAGTCGGTCTCAACTTGTTTGACTATCTATGCTGGAGTACAATATTTAGTTGAGACTGATTTCGGGAGAATGAAATGGAATGTCGACCACAGGAAGACGGACAGGCAAAAGTAAAACGGCATTTGAGCAAGCAGGCCATCGCTCTGGCGATGGAGGGGCGGTGGCGTGAGGCAATCACGGCCAACAAAGAGATAGTAGAGGTCCTTCCCAATGATGTCGATACCTACAATCGCCTCGGCAGGGCTTACATGGAGTTGGGTGATTATGCTCAGGCGAAGGAGTCTTACGGCAAGGCGGCGGAGGTTGACCCTTATAATGCTATTGCCAAAAAGAACCTGCGCCGCCTGTCATACCTCAGTGAGAGTGTGGTGGGGACGGAAAACAACGCCGGAAAGGTCGAGCCCGAGCTCTTCATTGAGGAAGTCGGCAAGGCCGGTGTAGTTAACCTGCATGCCCTGGGAGACCAGGCAACGCGGCTTAAAGTGGGGACCGGTGATAAGGTATCCCTCAAAATTGAGGGGGTCAACCTGGCGGTGGAAAATGGCCATCGTGAATATCTGGGACAGGTAGACCCGAAGCACGGGAGGCGGCTTATCCGGTTAACGGAGGGTGGAAACAAGTACACCGCCGCCATCGTCAGTTCTACGGAGGACAGGATGACGGTCATCATCAGGGAAGTATATCAGGACCCCAGCCAGGCAGGAAGACCGTCCTTCCCGACCAAGATGGTGGAAGGAGTCCGTCCTTATGTGGCTGACAGATTGCTCAGGCGCGGTGTGGAGTACGAGGAGGAGGGGGCGGAGGAATCCGGCTATACCGTCATCAGCGACACCGGTGAGGTGGAGCCCTTCACTGAAGAATCCCCTGAAGTGGATAAGTCTGAGATAGAAGAGGAATAGGAGAACGGGGCTGATATGGTTTTAGGCACATTCAAACCGGTAAACATCGAAGACGAAATGAGGAGCTCATACCTCGACTACGCTATGAGCGTCATCGTTGCCCGCGCCCTGCCTGATGTGCGTGATGGCTTGAAGCCGGTGCATCGGCGTATTCTCTACGCCATGGGCGAGATGGGCATGACCCATGATAAACCATATAAGAAGTCCGCGCGTATCGTGGGTGAGGTGCTGGGCAAGTACCATCCTCATGGCGATACCTCTGTCTATGATGCTATGGTGCGTATGGCACAGGACTTCTCGATGCGCTATATGCTCATCGACGGCCAGGGCAACTTCGGCAGCATGGATAACGACCCTCCTGCGGCCATGCGTTACACCGAGGCACGGCTGGCGGAGATTGCCGAGCAGATGCTGGTCGATATTGATAAGGAAACCGTAGACTTTGTCCCCAATTTCGATGACAGCCTCAAAGAGCCTTCTGTTCTGCCTACCAAATTGCCCAATTTGCTGGTCAACGGTTCTTCGGGAATTGCTGTGGGGATGGCTACCAACATCCCGCCGCATAACCTGACCGAAATTTGCGATGCCATCTCCTATCTCATCGATAACAGCGAAGCCACTGTCGATGAGCTGATGCAGTTCGTCAAGGGGCCGGATTTTCCCACCGCCGGCATCATCTTGGGGCAGGAAGGAATAAAGAACGCCTATGCCACCGGTCACGGCAAAGTAGTTGTCCGGGCCAGGGCTGAGATAGAGGATATGCCCGGCTCCTCCGAGCGCAGCCAGATAGTAGTCACCGAGCTGCCGTACCAGACCAACAAGGCGGCCCTGGTGGAGAAGATAGCCGAGCTTGCCAGGGAGAAGAAGATAGCGGGCATCAGCGAGCTGCGCGATGAATCGGACCGACAGGGCATGCGTGTTGTTATTGAACTGAGGAGAGAGTCCCAGCCCCTGCAGGTGCTCAATAATCTCTACAAGCATACCGCCATGCAGTCGTCTTTCTTCGTCAATATGCTGGCGCTGGTCGATGGACAGCCCAGGGTAATCAGCCTCAGGGAAGCCCTCCAGTACTTTATCGATTTCCGCCATGTGGTTATCACCCGCCGTTCGCAGTTCGAGCTAAGGGGGGCAAAGGCAAGGGCCCATATCCTGGAAGGTCTCAAGATTGCCCTGGACAACCTGGACAAGGTAATTGCGCTCATCCGCGCTTCTGAGAGCGCTGAGAAAGCCCGCGCCAACCTGATGGAAAAGTTCAGCCTGTCACAGCTTCAAGCCCAGGCTATCCTCGATATGCAGCTGCGTCGACTGGCTAATCTTGAGCGGAAGGCCATCCTCGATGAGTATGCCGCCGTGTTAAAGACCATCAACTATCTGGAAGACCTGCTGGCTAACCCGCGTCGTATCTACGCTCTTATCAAAGAGGAGGTCGGTGAGCTAAAAAAGAAGTACGGCGATGAGCGCCGCACCGAAATCAGCGGGGAGGAGGCCAGGGAGTTCGGCCAGGAAGACCTCATACCCCATCAGAGCGTGGTAGTTACGCTCAGCAAGAACGGCTACATCAAGAGGGTGCCCCTGCATATCTTCAAATCGCAGCATCGCGGAGGCAGGGGCATCATCGGGATGATGACCCGGGAGACGGATGCCGTCAGGATTCTGACGGTGGCTGACACCCACGATACCCTGCTCTGCTTCACCGACCGCGGCAGGGTGTACAGCATTAAATGTTATGAAATCCCGGAAGACATCTCTCGCGTCGGCAGGGGACTGGCCATCGTCAATCTTTTCCCCATCCCCATAACCGAGAAGGTGACTGCTATGGTTTCCGTCCGCGAGTTCAAACCGGATACATTCATGGTGATGGCTACCAGGAAAGGCGAGGTCAAGAGGACGCCCCTGGACAAGTTCTCAACGGTACGGCGCAACGGCCTGATTGCCATGGACCTGGAGAAAGGTGATGAAATGGTAAATGCGGGCCTGGCTATAGCCGGTGGTGAAGTGGTTATGGTAACACGGAGGGGCCAGTCAATCCGGTTCGGGATTGATAATGTGCGCATCAGTTCCAGGACCAGCGGGGGTGTGCGCGGAATCCGGCTGGCCCAGGGCGATGCTGCGGTAAGCATGGACGTTGTCCGCCCGGATGGCTACGTCCTGATAGTCACCACCAATGGCTTTGGAAAGCTCACACCCATCAAGAACTATCCCCTCCAGAATCGCGCCGGCAGCGGCGTAAGGACTCTGCGGGTCACCGATAAAGTCGGGGAGGTTGCCGCCGCGAGGCTGGTTTCCCCCACGGAAATACTCATGATTATCTCCGCTGAGGGTATCATTATCCAGACGCCGGTCAAAGAGGAGCGCGCCGGGCAGGGCATCCCCATCCTGGGCCGGAGCACACAGGGCGTAAGGGTGATGCGCCTCGACCAGGGCGATAAGGTGACGGCCATTACCTGCTTCGAAAAAGATGAAAAGCCTGTGGAGGAGAAGGAAGCGTAGAAATCCTCACCGAATGGTTTTTGTAAGGATAGGAGGGGCGCGAGCCCCTCTTTTTATAGTTATGATAATGATTTCCAGCCCCGCTCAATATGTCATTCCAGTCCGCCCCAGGCGGAGAATCCAGCGGCAGGCGGTGGGGTTCTGGATTCTGGTGCGCCAGAATGACAGGAACTTAAAAAGTCACAACGACTAGCACTGCAAGGCATAAGGATACCGAGCGCTATCTCTTCCTAACCTTCTCCTTGCAGGCCGGCTGCTTGCTTTGCAGGCCGCAGGTCTGGCAGGTCTGGTAACGGCAATCGGGAGTCTCTTTCCCGGACAGGGCGCGCCGGTACTCGCGTTTGAGGAAGGCGGGGCTTACCCCTGCATCGATGTGTTCCCAGGGCAGATGCTCATCAAGGGAGCGTTCCCTCCGCGCATAAAAATCCGGGTCGAGGCCAGTCTCCTTGAAAGCTTGAATCCAATTCGTAAAGTTGAAACGCTCGCTCCAGGCATCGAAGATGGACCCCAGTTGCCAGGCGCGGTGAATGGCTTTACCAACCCGCCGGTCTCCCCGCGAGAGCGCCGCCTCCAGGTAGCTGACCTGCGGGTCTGACCATGAAAGTCTGACCCCCTTGCGGCGCAATCCCTGCCTCAGGTGCTCGTGTTTGGCGTTAAGCTGTTCGAAGTTGTCCTGCGCCACCCACTGGAACGGGGTGTGCGGCTTTGGCACAAAGGTGGCTACGCTCACCCTTACCTGCGGCCTTCTCCCGGGGGCTTTCCCTCCCAGCGCCTGAACCTTGCTTATCAGCTCGATGATGCCGTCCACGTCCTCGATGGTCTCGGTGGGCAGTCCGAGCATGAAATAGAGCTTGATGTTCATCCAGCCGGTCTCGACAGCGGCGGTCGCCATATCGATAAGCTCCTCTTCAGAAACGACCTTGTTGATTACCTTCTGGAGCCGCAGGCTTCCGGCCTCCGGGGCGAAGGTAAGCCCGCCCTTTCTGCGAGATGGCAGCGAGTTTATCAGCTTCACTGCGGCGCTCCCGATGCGCAGGCTGGGCAATGAAATGGCAAGGCGCTTGTCCTTATAGTGGCGGGATAGCTCCGCCACCAACTCCTCGATGCGGGAGTAGTCGCTGGTGCTAAGAGAGACCAGTGAGACCTCGTCATAGCCGCAGTTGGCGATAATATCTTCCACTGCCTTGACTATTTCATCGGGTGTGCGCTCCCGCACCGGTCGGTAGGTGGCTCCGGCGTGGCAGAAACGACATCCCCGCGTGCACCCCCGGCTTATTTCCACAGCGGCGCGGTCGTGGATGACCTCGATGTAAGGTACTGCCGGCCTTGTTGGCGGGGGAGGCAGTTGGCTGACAATCTGTCGCTGGACTTTCGCGGGTATTCCTCTGGCAATCGGGGCAACGCTCTTGACCGGCCCGCTCGACTCATATTCCACCTGATAGAGGCCGGGCACGTAGATGCCCGGGATTTTTGCCACGCGGCGTAACAGCTCTTCTCTGGGTACTTTGCCCTGCTTCCAATCCCGTAGAGTATCCAGCAGCACCAGCAGCACCTCTTCACCATCGCCCACCACAAAGAGGTCGATGAAGTCCGCCATCGGCTCAGGATTAAGGGCGCAACTGCCGCCGGCGATGACTAGAGGATGCGTCTCGTTTCTTTCGGAGGCAAGCACCGGAATGCCGGCCAGGTCGAGCATATTCAGCACATTGGTGTAGGTCAGTTCATAGCCCAGGGAAAAACCGATTAGGTCGAAGTCCTTGAGTGGCCTCTTTGACTCCAGGCTGAACAGGGGGACGCCTTGAGCCCTCATCAGGGCTTCCATATCCACCCAGGGCGCAAAGACCCTCTCCGCCAGGACGTCAGGCTGGCTGTTGAGCAGCTCGTAAAGGATGGGGAGCGCCATGTTGGACATGCCGATTTCATAGGTGTCCGGGTAGGCCAGGGCAAACCGCAATGCCGTCTCGTCCCACTCCTTGACGATGCTGTTCCATTCGTTGCCGGTATAGCGGGCGGGTTTCTGTACCTGAAACAGGATGTTATCGATGTTCACAAGCCTCAATATTACAGTAGGGGAGTAGGAGAGTGCAAGGTGGTTTGGTGAAATGGTATGTGGAGTGTAATATAATGCGGGCATCTGGAGGTTTTATCCCGAGAAGAAGCCGGACGAACTCAAACAATTATGGTAAAATCTTCTTTAGGGGGGAAAATATAGCACATTTTGACTATACTGTTCATGCCGAAGGGATGCTTGATGAATGTGGAATATCCAGGGAATGGGTTGATGAAGTGCTTTCGCAGCCAGCGCGAACCGAGGCGAGAAATGATGGCACTATCCACTACTTCAAGGCAAATTACGGAGTATGGGGGACGTATGCTTCGAGTAGTGGTTAATCCTGAGAGCGACCCACCACGAATAGTTACAATGTTCTTCGACCGCAGAGCGAGGGGGAAGCTATGAGAATAAAAGTAGATGAAGCGAATGACGCTCTATATTTCCGTCTTGATGAAAGCCCTGTGGTTGAATCGGAGGAGGTTCAGCGTGGCGTCATCCTCGACTTCAGTGCCGCCGGACAAGTGGTAGGTATAGAGATTTTGGGCATTAAAGGACGCATCCCTGCGGAAGAGTTGAAGCGCCTTCAGTTCGAGACGGTGTAACATTATTATTAACGTCTCTGTCAGAATCCCGTCCCCTTCCTGCTGTGAACGGCTCCCAGAGCCGGATTGTGGAAGGCTAAAGGCTAAAAGCTAATTGCTGATAGCTAACAGCTTTAAAAATTAAGTGTTTCTCCCTATTGACAACCGTCCCAAACCATGATATTTATAGATTAGATGCCACGTGGTGTTATGAATAAATCTTCAGGAGGTGGTGTATGACAAAACCTCAGAAGTTATTTGGAGTGTGGCAGATTGACAGTATGTGCCCTGCCGAAAGGCAGGGCGTGTGGAACTCGGACTACTCTCGTAAGTGATGTAGAAGGGCCGTCCTGAAAAAGGGGCCGATGTGGTCGTGATGACCGCAAGTGAGCAGGGAGTCCGAGGAGAATGTGAACGGTAGCGGAGGAGACTTTCGGGTGTCCTCCGCTTTTTTATTCGTAAGAATAATACCCTGCGCTCTTGGCGCAGGGTTAAAATATAAAGGGTTTCCAAAGGGACGTAGTCCCTTGGCCGCACGCAGAGCCTGCCCCGTACCCGATACGGGGGTCAATGCCCTGCAGTGCGGAATTGCTTTACTGGTGATGGTTCCTTGCCGATACCGGCTTCAGCAGTGAAACCAGCGCAACTCCGATTATGGTGAATATGGCGGAGAGCAGGAAGCTTGTGCGGTAGCTGCCGGTCATGTCGTATATTCTCCCGGCCACGAGTGGTCCCGCCATGCCTCCGATTGAGATAGCGAAGGAGATAAGCCCCAGAATTTGTCCGTGAGCTTTCATACCGAAGAGCTCGGCTATTGCCGGCGGATGCAAGATGGCCGTGCCTCCGTAGCCGAAACCCAGGATGGCGGCAAAGATGTAGAACGACCACATCTCGCCGGCGGCCTGGAGCCAGAACATGCCGGCTGCCATCATGCTCAAGCCGGTGATAAGGGCGGCCTTGTTACTGACTCTATCGGACACAATACCGAGGCCGATTCTTCCGGCAAGGCTTGCTCCCCCCACGGCGGTAATAATGCTGGCGGCGGTTGACGGTGAAATGCCAAGGTCGGTAGCATGTGCCACCGAATGGGCCAGAACAGTGTGAGCGGTGTAGCCGAAACCGATATAAGCCCCAAAGACCATCCACAGCTGTCTGGTGCGGATGGCTTGACTGAAGGTAAATGCCTCTGGTTGTGAAATCAATGTTCCGCGCTGTATCTTGAAAGTATTGCCGGCGTCGCTCTTAAAAAGCTGAGCCGCAGGGATAATTAACGCCAGAGCCACAACTCCTAAAACGGTAAATGAGGTGCGCCAGCCGTGCGTCAGATTGAGATAGGTAGCCACCGGTGGTAGTATCATCGTGCCCACGCCGATGCCTGTCGAAATAATACCGGTCATCAGGCCTCTGCTTTTCACAAATCGTCTTGATACCGTTGACGCCAGAGGTACAAACGTCCCGCTCATGCCTATAGCTATCACGCCCCCGTATAACAGATATAGCTGCCAGAGTGAGTCAACACGTGATATGAGAAGATAGCCCACCCCCAGGAGAAGTCCGGAGGCGCTGAGAACCGACCTCGGGCCGAACATGTCCGTCAATTTTCCGGCGATAATGGAGAAGGGTCCCAGCACGAAAACGGCCAGTGCGTAGGCCCCGGATGTCATTTCCCTTGTCCAGTTGAAATCCGCTGCGAGCGGCTTGAGGAAGACCCCGAAGCTGTACAGCGAGCCATGCGTTACTATCAGGACAAAAAAGGACGTTATAACTATGACATAGCCATAGAACAAACGTGGCCTTTTGCCTCCGGACTCCTGCGATGCGTGGTGTCTCTCCAAGCGTGCCTCCTTTTATGGCTTCGAGGGTGTTTAGCAACCGTTCATGGTGAGCCCTTCGGCAGGTTCAGGACAGGCCTGTCGAACCATAGCGATGCGCAGAAGTTCGCCCTTCGACAGGCTCAGAGCTTGCCCCGTACTTGATACGGGGGTGAGCGGGGAAATAAATGGTTTTTCTCATTGCTAAACACCCTCTGGCTTCAGATGCAAAACTACATAATCGTAAACGTTTGCCTGTAATAAATCAAATTGGCGACAGAAGAGCTTTCTCTGAAACCCTGTGGTAAACAAGAACAGTTTCAAAAAACCACATTTATTACGGGGAGTACTAAATACTTCCTATTGAAACCGTTCGTGGTGAGCCCTTCAACAAGCTCAGAGCCTGCCCCGTACTTGATACGGGGGCGAACGGATACGGGAAGATGTTTATGCTCGGCATAATAACACACTGCTGTCCAAATTCTATCGTCAAAAGCTCACTCCGAAAAAACCTATTTTGGACAAGAGTGCATACCACAATATTTTACTGGAAGGTATGGGGACTGCGCTGACCGGAGGGGCAGTTTAACGCAGTGTACCCCTTACTGACCTTTTTCTTTCTTTTGCACGCCTGAAGCCATTGCGTTATACTGAGTCCAGAGGTACAAAAAAGGAATGGGCTTCGAGAGGCTCAAAGATAAAGTCCAGGCATATCTTCCCGCAGAAAAACTGCCCCTGCTGGAGGAGGCGTATGACTTTGCCTCTGAGGCGCACAAGGGACAGTTGCGTCTTTCCGGCGAGCCGTACATAGAGCATCCGCTGGAGACAGCCCTGATTCTGGCTGAGCTTCAGCTCGATACTACTTCGTTGCAGGCTGCTTTGCTTCACGATGTCATTGAGAACTGCGGCATCCCCGTTGCAGACATCGAGGCTAGGTTCGGGCCAGATGTCGCCAGGCTGGTTGACGGCGTTACCAGGATAGGAAAGCTCACCTTGCAGGTGTCCGGGGAGGTGGAGGCCAGGCATCAGCAGGCGGAGAACCTCAGAAAAATGCTGGTGGCTATGGCAGAAGACCTCCGTGTGGTCTTCATCAAGCTGGCTGATAGATTACATAATATGCGTACCCTTAGCCCGCTCCCGCCCGAGAAGCAGCGTCACATCGCTGAAGAAACCCTCGAAATTTACGCGCCCCTGAGCCACCGGCTGGGCATCTGGGAACTGAAGTGGCAGCTTGAAGACCTTTCTTTCCGCTACCTTCAGCCGGAGCGCTACCGCATGATTGCCAAAATGGTGGCTACGCGGCGCGAGGTCCGGGAAAAGTTTATCGCCCAGGTGGTGGAAGTCCTTAAGAATGAGCTTGAACGGCTTCATATCCAGGCGGAAGTCTCGGGCAGGCCGAAACACATATATAGCATACACCAGAAGATGGAGAAGTATGCCGCCATGGGCAAGACTTTCGATACCATCTACGACCTTCTTGCCCTCCGCGTGCTGGTCGGCAGCGTTACGGACTGTTACAGCGCCCTGGGTGCGGTACACAACCTGTGGCACCCTCTTCCCGAGGGCTTCGATGACTTTATCGCCAATCCCAAGCCGAACGGGTACAAATCTTTGCACACTGTGGTGATGTGCATGGGCGTGACTCCCCTCGAGGTGCAAATCCGGACGCGTGAGATGCACCATGTTGCCGAATACGGAGTGGCCGCCCACTGGCGCTACAAAGAAGGCGAGAAAACGGACATGCACTTCGAGGACCGGATAGCCTGGCTGCGGCAACTGGTCGAATGGCGTCGCGAGCTGAGCGGCGCCGAGGAGTTCCTGGAATCGGTCAAGACGGACATTTTCATCGGCCAGGTCTTCGTGTTTACGCCCAAGGGGGAGATTAAGGACCTGCCCAAAGGCTCGACTCCCCTCGATTTTGCCTACCGTCTTCACACCGAGCTGGGGCACCGCTGTATCGGGGCGAAGGTGAATGGCCGGCTGGTGCCGCTGAACTACAACCTCAATAACGGCGACGTGGTAGAAATCATCACCTCCAAACGAACCAAAGGACCGAGCACCGACTGGCTTAGCCCTCAACTAGGCTATGTCAAGACCTCCCAGGCCAGGACAAAGATACGGCAGTGGTTTACCAAGCGAGAGCGCGTGGAGAACATAGAGCGCGGCAAGGAGCTCCTGGAGAAGGAGCTGAGGCGGCTTGGGATTAAGTTCAGCGAGCGTGATGAGCTGGCAAAGCAGTTCAAATATGATAGCATGGATGACTTTCTGGCAGCTATCGGCGATGGCAGCATCACTACCCACCAGATTGCCGTGAAGCTGGCCACCGAGCAGGAAGAGAAACAGCCGAAGGTGACCGGTGAGCCGACGGCCGTGACCTCTGTGCCGAGCATCCAGGTGCTGGGAGTGGAGGATGTGCTTACCAACCTGGCCCAGTGCTGCCATCCCGTGCCCGGGGACAGTATTATCGGCTATATCACGCGCAGCCGCGGTGTTACCATCCACCGGACCGATTGCCGCAACATTGTTAACGAAGAGGAGAGGGAAAGGCTGGTGCCGGTGGAGTGGGGATACAGCGGGTCGGTATATCCGGCGACCATTCAGGTTGATGCCTGGGACCGGGTGGGTCTGATGCGGGACATCACCACGCTGGTGGCCGAGGAGAAGGTAAACATTGCCTCGGTGAGCCTGACCGGTCACGGAGACCACACCACGTCTATTTTCCTCACCCTGGAAACGACCGGCCTGTCTCAGCTGAGTCGCTTGCTGGCGAAGATGGAAGGCATCCGCGGGGTTATCGGCGTTACCAGGGTGGGTGGAGAGACCCCCGCCAAGTCCTCTTCGTCAGCGTAGTGTGTAACTCCCCACGAAACCAGTCCTTTGTCATTGTCACGAAATGGGATTCTCGCCTCGCCATTGTGTCATTCCAGCGTAGGCTGGAATCTAGGGGTTGGGATAGGTTCTGGATTTTGGCCTCCGCTTGCCTTCGCTGAAGCTTTAGTGCAAGCAGGCCAGAATGACAAGGCATATCATCTGGACTTTTCATCGCGACATATTATCTCCCGGTACTACAATCCATGTATTGACGTTGAAACTGACTTATGGTTGAATGGGGCATTCAGTTCCGGAAGTGGTGAAGGGGGAAGACATGAAGAAAATGGTGATAGAGCCGATGCGTCCCGAGGAACTCGGTGAGGCGTCCGCCGTGCTGGGAAAAGCTTTCTCCACCAGTCCCATGCCGGTTGCCGCCTGGGGTGGTGGCGTACATCGCACCGAGTTGTTGATGAGGCCCAGTTTGAAGCTTTTACCGGGGCAGCCCTTCGTTGCTAAAGATAACGGACAAATCGTGGGCGTGATGAAAATGGTAGAATGGCCGGACTGCCAGCCATCCCCGTTGAAGATGTTTTCGTTGATGCCTGTTATGCTCAAGGAGCTCAGAGGCAGCACGTTGCGTACAATGAAGTGGATGCCCGAGTGGGGCAGGCGAGACCCTCGGAAACCGCACTGGCATTTCGGGCCGTTCGGCGTGCTGCCGGAGCGCCAGGGGCAGGGAATCGGGAGCCAGCTATTGACATATTTTTGCCAGCGTGTTGATGATGTCGGAGGGGCCGCCTACCTGGAGACCGACAAGCCGGTGAACGTAAAGCTGTACCAGCGCTTCGGTTTTGTGGTAACATCGGAGGCAAAGGTGCTGGGGCAGCCCAACTGGTTCATGTGGCGCGAAGCAAAAGCAAAATAACCAAGATACAATAACCCAACAATTGGTCATCCGCCTCGGGCGGACCCGCGAACGATGAAAATCCTCTCTCCCCAGCGCGGGAGAGATAAGAGTGAGGGGGTAATTCGTCACTCTCACCCTACACCTCTCCTTCAGGATGAATCCCATCGAGGCAGGGGGACTTATTTTTCAGGCAACCAATAATCAATATTCGAACGAATTTAGCATATCGGACTCTGTAAGAGGGTAACTTTATGGGCGGTTTTGAGGTAATCATCTACGAGAAGACGGACGGCATAGCTTATGTCACCCTCAACCGCCCGAAAGCCCTCAATGCCTACAACCTCAGGATGCGCGACGAGCTTTACCAGGTCCTCGGCGCAATCAAGGATGACCCGGATGTCAGGGTAGCCATCTTCAAAGGAGCCGGGGAGAAGGCCTTTTGTGCCGGGGCTGACCTCACCGAGTTCCTCACTGCTCCCTCGCCGGTGATTGCCCGGCAGGTGCGCCGGGAGCGGGATGTGTGGGGGCTTTTCCTGGGCATCGATAAGCCGCTGATTGCCGCGCTGCATGGCTTCGTGCTCGGCTCGGGGATAGAGATTGCGCTCTGCTGCGACATCCGGATTGCCTCGGAGGATGTTAAATTCGGCCTGCCGGAGATTGGCCTGGGGATTATTCCAGCGGCCGGCGGCACACAGACCCTTCCGCGGGTGACCGGCGGCGCAAATGCGCTGGACATGCTGCTGACAGGGCGGTGGGTTTCTGCCAGTGAGGCGCGCCGCCTTAAGCTGGTCAACCGGGTGGTCTCCCGCCCGGACCTCCTGCCTGAAGCTGAGAAGATTGCGCACAAGCTGGCGGGGTACAGTCCCGAGGCGGTGCGATGCGCCAAGCAGGCCGTTACCCGCGGGCTGGACATGAGCCTGACGGAGGGACTGGAGCTGGAGAGGAGGCTGGGGAAGCAGCTCATGGCGCGGATATCGGCTGGATAGGGCCGGAAAAAATGCCGCTTTAGTTTACATAATGTTTGGCACAGGAAGGTGATAAGATGCCTGAATTATCCTCGTCTGTAGGCGACAAACGGATAGCCATGCTCATCGACGGCGACAATGCCCAGGCTTCCCTTATCGGAGAGATGATAGCGGAAGCGGGCAAATACGGACTGGTAACCATACGGCGCGTGTACGGCGATTGGACCACGGCCAACATGAAGAGTTGGAAGGACCAATTGAATGCCCACGCCGTTCAGCCGATTCAACAGTTCCGTTACACTACCGGCAAGAACGCTACCGACAGCGCATTGATTATAGACGCTATGGATATTCTCTATGAGAGGGTGGTAAACAGCTTCTGTCTGGTTTCCAGCGATAGCGATTATACGCGGTTAGCTACGCGTATCAGGGAGAAAGGGCTGTTTGTGATGGGGATAGGGGAGAGGAAAACTCCCAAGGCATTTGTGAACGCTTGCGACCTGTTTGTTTTTACAGAGAATATTCGCCGGGAAGTTGTGAAACCGGCAATTCCCTCCAGGCCGAAGCAAAAGGACGAGGTCCCGTCAAGCGAGCCGGACCTGGTGACTTTGCTTAATAATGCTATCGATATGTCGGCGCAGGAAGATGGATGGGCTTTCCTGGGAGTAGTGGGCAGCCGGCTGCTTCAGCTTGACCCCAGCTTCGACGCAAGAACATACGGCTATAAGCAACTCTCCGAGTTGATAAAGGCGCATTCGGCCGAGTTTGAGATAAAAAAGAAAAAGAATAAGGACGGCACTTCTGCCATCTATATAAGACCCCTGGATATGCGCCTGCGGTAATTGGCGGTCTATGCCTTTCACCTCGCGCTCTCATTCATCTGACTACATTGTGTTAGACCCACCCCTACACGGTATTACTCTACGAAGACGTGCAGTGCCGCTTCAATATACAGGGCTATTATGACAGTTTGCCAGGTATTTATGCCGTTGTTTATTTGGGGGATAAGCGGATAATAGGAATAAAGTACTGTATTTGTGCCTGCCTACCTGTATCCGACTTAGCTTTCCTCCTCTCCCACCACCCGCCCAGTCCTTGTGTCAGACCAGCGCATCAAGAGAAAGGGGGTAGGTCTAAGAGCCGTCAGAGGTAGGCAAGTCAGGATAAATAGCGGTCTGAAAATATCAGACGAGGTGAAAGAGGGAGGTTTTTATGAAGAAAAAGCTGTTGGTATATGTATCCCTTGCGGTACTTCTGGCCAACCTGCTTCCCACTGCCGTATCGGCGGTAGAGAATCACAACTCCTCACGCTCAAATAAGACATTCCCCATTGCAATAGGAGGTGGGGGAACAGGCGGAGGAGTAGGCGAAGAAGGAATCAAAAATATCCTCGACGCAACGGACGACGAGCTTCAGGTTTCAGTAGATTATAATTCCAGCCGGAGTAATGTAAAACTTATCATAAAGGGTAACGGCAGCGTAGGCGGCGATGTAGACATTCGCAACTTGCGAAGCGGCGGCCTGGACGACGCCTCTGCCGAAGCAATCGTGAACGCGATTGTGGAGAAGAATGCGGATGAAGTGTGGAATCAACCCACCAGGATTAATGTAAGCCGCACTGAGTTCAAGACTTTCACCGAGAGGCTGTTGTCTACTGCCCCGGTAATGAAGGATGAGGAAATTCAGGCTGCGATTTCGGGCGCAAAAACTCCGGCCCGGGCAGCGATTTTAGCGGCTGAACAGATAAGGGCAATCCTCGGGAAGCGCCCCCCCGGACCAGGACCAAGATACGAAGACCTCACCGTGAAGATTGCCGATGCAGCAGGCGCTTTGATTCAGCCCGCGGAAAACTACAACACCGCCAGAGAGAAGGTTGTAGCCACCATGAGGAAATACGGGGTGAAGGACGACCGGATACCGGAGCTGCTTGACATAGCTTATATCCCGGTAAGGGTGTCCGAAGCCTTCGGCGATGATTTTGGCGCTGAGCTGGAGTCCTATCCGGTGCTGAAGGACATCTTCGGCAGCGCCAAGACGAATGTATATCTCAGGATTAGCAGCTCGGAAAAAAGGCCCTTCGGCGAGGCTATCTTTAGCGTGGTCACGCGCGATAGAAAAGTGGGAGAAGCGGCTTATGGAGAAATTTTTGAAAATCAATCCCCCACGCTAAATGTTTATATGGGTCAGGAGACGCTCGACCGAATCACCGCCGGTGAAATAACCCCCCTTGACGCCCTGTGGCAGGGTAAAATGGGCTACCAGGGTGTCGGGTTTTTAAGGTCGGTAAAGGTCAATGTGATGAAGGCTGTCTTGAGAGTTTTGAAACTGGTCGGCGTGTCTCCCCAGGTAAATCGCGCATCCAGGCCGGGCGGAGGAGGGGGGGTAGATGACCCACCTCCGATGGAGGGTGACCCGGTGCCGGGCGTGGATATAAGCCTGGAGCAGATTCCCGGCGGTATAGTCCAAGCAACTACTTCGGATGGGGGAGGCCAGTTCACATTTAATAATGTTGCCGCGGGCGCATATGTTATTACCGTTAAGAATAAACCGGGCGGGTCAAATAAAGCCTTTACATCAGTTTCTGTAAGTCCGGCAGGCGATGGAGAATATCTATTAAAAGTTACAAATCCCAATACGACTGGACCTGCGCCTGCCGCTTCTACAAGAGGCTACATTGGCGGTAAAGGTGGCGAGGGGAGAGTAACTGGCAGGGTAGAAGTAGATTCGCGGTTGCCATTAAAGTAGGGGGCATAAAATAACACCGGTAGAATCAAATAAAGCTCATGGAGGTGGGTGAAAAGAGATTAAAATAGTATCATTCGGGCAGCAGAGATGAACTTTATACTAAGGAGGAAATAGTGAAAAAGGTACACTGGTTAATATCACTGTTATTGGTATCTATCATTGTACTGGCTGGTTGTAGCAGCTTCGATGATATCGATAAGACAGCTAGCGAAGGAGCCAGGCCAGGGCCAACAACTGCTTCAAGGACGCCGGAGGCAGTCCCGCCAATAACCACTCCAGGGCGACCGCCGCCGCCGGTAGCCGCTCCTGCTCCCGTCCCTGCTCCGCCGCCGCCCGTTGCGAAAACTCCGGCACCATCGGCGGTACCCGCTCCTGCTGCTGCACCGACCGCAACCCGGGCAGAAGCGAAGACACAATACCTGAAAGGCAAGATATTCATCAAGCCCACCGCCACCCCGGCGGAGAAAGAAAGACTCCATGGCACTAACGCGGTAAATGTCGTACTAACGATACGAGACAGCTCCACCAAGGCCGTTGTTGCGAGCGCCAGAACGGTTGCGGATAGAGCGGGCAATTTCAATGCTGAATTAAAGGGGGTATTCCCGCTCAGCAGGACTGTCTTAGAAATCGATTTAGATACTCCATTAGGTCGCTCTAAATGGTCTTTTCTTCATGACGATTTCATACCTGGTCTTCCAAAGCTTAGCCCCCTTACTCATATATTGTGAATAGATCTGATGGATGCTGTGGACCCGGGAGGTCCCATATACCCTCCAGTAGTCTGGACAAACCCCATACCTCAGACAATGCCGGAAAAGCAAGATGTCGACGGGATATTTAATGGGTTAGACACTCTGGTTCAATCCTCCGGTACTGACAAAGCTTCAAGGGAAAGCGTCAAACTGGGGATGAAAAAGGCGGGAGTGTCAGACGAGCAGATAGGAAAAGTCCTATCCTGGCTGGGCGTAAAATAGAAGCCTGTGGGGGGTGAGTAAAAGAGATTACAATAACATCTCCTCACCCCCACTCCTGTATTCCCCCTTCGTCCTTCCCCCTCACCCCGTATCAAGTACGGGGCAAGCTGTGAACGGGGCAGGCTCTTTGCCTCTCCTTCAGGAAGAATCCTTCAGGATGAATCCCGTCGAGGAGAGGAAGTCGGCTATTTTCGCAACAACGCACGGGTAAAACACCCCGCTTCCTCCCCGTAATTTGACTTGAATCGCTGCTACACGCTAAAATCTCAATGGTCGCTTTTAAAGACAACTTGTGAGGGAGGGAATAATGAATACCGTTGACTTTCTCAATATATCTGCCGCTATCTGCCCTGACCGGGAAGCCATCATATTCGAGGACAAGAGAATCACCTTCAGCCAGTTGAACGAGCGGACCAACCGCCTGGCCAACGCCCTCAAGAAGCTCGGAGTAAACAAGGGGGACCGTATCGCCCTTATTCAGGTCAACACCAATGCCAACATCGAGGCCTACTTTGCCTGTGCCAAGCTTGGCGCGGTCTATGTGCCGCTGAACTTCAGGGCCAAAGCCGAAGAGTTCACCTACATGATTAACACCGCAGAAGTCAACACCCTATTCGTCGGAGACCGCTATGTCTCCATTGTGAACCCCATCAGGGACAAGATACCATGCGTTCGCAACTTCATAGCCCTCGAGGGCAAACATCCCGAGATGCTGGACTATGAAAAGCTGATTGCTTCCTCGCCCGCCGATGACGTAATAACCGACATCGGTGATAACGATTTAACCATACTGATGTACACCGCCGGCACCACCGGCTTCCCCAAGGGCGTGATGCTGACCCAGAGCAACTTCGTCAACTACGTGCTGGAGAATGTGACTCCGGCCGACCCTGAAATGACGGAAAAGAATATCCTCACTGTGCCCCTGTACCATGTGGCCGGCACCCAGGCGGTGATGGCAGCCATCTACGGCGGTCGCACACTGGTTATCGAGCGGCAGTTCGAGGCCGCCGAGTGGATGGGGCTGGTGCAGAGGGAGAAGGCCAACCGCGCCATGATGGTCCCTACCATGCTCAAACAGCTTATGGAGCACCCCGATTTCAAGAAGTACGACCTCTCCAGCCTGAAGGTCATCACCTATGGCGCCGCGCCCATGCCCCTGGAGGTTATCAAGAAGGCCCTGGATATCTTCCCCGGTGTCAGTTTCATCAATGCCTTTGGACAGACGGAGACAGCGGCAACCATTACCACCCTCGGCCCTGAAGACCACGTTATTCCCAGCAAACCCGGGCCGGAGCGCGATAAGAAGCTTAAGAGGCTATCCTCTATCGGACGGCCCATGGCCAGTGTCGAGATGAAGGTCATCGACGAAATGGGCAATGAGCTGCCGCCATTCGAGGTGGGGGAAATCGTGGCCCGCGGGCCGCGCGTCATGGCCGGCTACTGGAAGGACGAAGAGAAGACCAGGAAGACCATCGATAAGGACGGCTGGGTGCACACCACCGATATGGGCTATAAGGACGACGAGGGCTATTTCTTCCTGGCGGGACGGTCCGATGACATGATTAAGAGGGGCGGAGAGCTCATCTCCCCGGAGGAAGTGGAGGCCGCGCTCCGCACTCACCCGGAGATTGAGGAAGTTGCCGTTATAGGCGTGACTGACACCGAGTGGGGGCAGCAGCCTCTGGCGGTGTGCGTTGCCAGGGGGAAGGGCTGCTCCCCCGATGAATTGATGGAGTATTGCCGCCAGAAGATAGCCAGCTACAAGAGGCCCAGGGCGGTCATCTTTGTGGCGGAGCTTCCCCGGAACCCGATGGGCAAGGTGCTGAAGCGGGAGCTTCGCAAACTATACGGCAAGCCCGACAGCCTGGCGGGGAAATAACCGATTACCTTCAACATTTTCTCTCCCTTGAGGGGAGAGACGTAAGTGAGGGTGAAAATGTGTTTTTCTTTACCCCCTCACCTTAGAGGGTGTCCGAAAACAAGAAAATCATAATCGCTGTCATTCTGGCGTAGAGCCTGCCCCAAACCCTGTCCCGTGCTGGATACGGGATTGATGTGGGGCCAGAATCCAGAACCCCACCCACACCTGGATTCTCCGCCTGAGGCGGACTGGAATGACATTAAGCGGGACCAAAAGTTATAATCGTGACAATTCAGCTATTTTCGGACAGCCTCAGGATATTCTGGCATACTCAGAATTTGGTTTTCAGTGTCGCGTTAAGGTATAATTTTCTGAACGAGCTTTATTGTCACAGCCAGCGTTGCCTGATGTGAATGTATAACGGCAGCTTGGCTTCATCTATTGTAAATGCTTGCGGTCTGTCTGGACTAAGTTCGTGCTTTGAACCGGTGGAAGGTGTCTCACTATGTTTACCACTAAGGCATTGAACCAGGTTGGTCAGGGTTTGAAAAGGTGGCTGCGGGAAGTCAATCATAGCAACGCCTCTCAGAACGGACGGCGCTTTTCCACCGTCTCCGATTTGGAGCTCAAGCCCTTATATACCCCGGATGATATCAAGGATATCGACTTCGAGGCCAGAATAGGCTACCCCGGACAGTTCCCTTTTACCAGAGGCTGCCAGCCCACCGGCTACCGCGGGAAGGTATGGACCTATCGCATGTTTTCCGGTTTTGGGACCGCCGAGGACACCAACGTCAGGTGGCACAAGCTGCTGGAAGAGGGCGAGACAGGCCTGAGCACCGCCTTCGACTTTCCCACCTTGATGGGCTATGACAGCGATTCGCCGCTTGCGCAGGCGGAGTGCGGGAAGTGCGGCGTCGCCATCGATACCCTGGCCGATTTCGAACTCCTCACCAGGGGCATCCCCCTGGACAAAGTGACCACCTCCATGACCATCAATCCGCCGGCCACCGTGCTGTGGGCCATGTAC
>JACPPQ010000162.1 GCA_016190925.1 Chloroflexota bacterium
GGTGACAGATTCGATTTTACCCCTCACTTTCATCTCTCCCCCAAGGGGAGAGAAAATATTTATTCAGGTTATTTCTGGGACGGGATACTAGCGGCCGGTTAACAAAGGCAGCATCAATAATACATTACAGGTTCGGGTTTCCAATGGAATTTCAGGAAATGCTCGTAGTTGTACCCCACAGCAGTATACTCATCCCCTGCGAAATTCCCCTTGATTCACTTTCTACCGATTTTCCACGATTGATGAGGAATATCGACTGGCACACGCACTGGCTTTATGATTTTCGTGATATACTTGGTAACTCATGTCTGACGTTTCCCTATTGTAGCCTCATCCTGGAAGCCAATCGCAACCCGGAGCAACTGGATAGCAGCGTGCCGCTAAAGGATATTATAGGGGAGCCGATATATCGACCGGGCCGCGAACCCGATTTACGACTGCGGGAATCTCTTTCCGAAAAATATCTCAGGGAATTTCACCGAAGCATAGAAAAGAAAATTAGCATCGGGAAGACATTCATGCTGGATGCTCATTCAACGGTTACGGCCAAAGGCGTCAATGAGAACCAGATAGAACTCATGAACTTTCAAGTTGTACCACAAGATAACAATACGATGCGCTTTTGTCCTGACATATTTATCGAGACTTATGCTGAAGAACTGGCAAAAAGACTCCCCTCGATTAGAGTGACTGTGAACGAGTCAAAATATTATAATGTGTACGGCCATGTGTGCGGGGCGCACTCTATAGATGCGATGACTAGAATCGGAAAAAGGGCGCCGGCGATATTACAGGAGACAAATCAACAACTATACATGGACTCAAACCGGGCACCAAACCTTGAAGCGATAGAGACGCTCAGACGAGCCTTCGCCGAAGCACTGTACGTGATGATGAGGAGAATTAATCCAGGTTAGTGACATATAACCTTGCGGGAGGCCTTATGATTATTGATTTACCCACTGGAAGACAATCGTTCGATTTTGATTGCGGCGCCAAAGCGTTACAGCTCGTTATGGCTTATTATGGTTTAGATGTACGGGAAGATGAATTGATTAATGAACTTAAGTGCAGCAGCGAAGGAACCCCTCTTAAAAATATGATATCTTTAGCAGAGAGACATGGATTTACGGTATTCGCCAAATGCGACGTTTCTTTAGCAACAGCTTATGAGTACGTGGACAAAAATATTCCCGTTATCGTTCTAGTCCAGGCATGGGCTGAGAAATATATGACACTTGAAGACTGGAAGACAGAGATTGACCACGGTCATTATGTGATTGTCATAGGGCACACAGATTCTATCGTTGTATTTGAAGACCCTGCTTCATTTAGAAGAACCTGGTTGATGGAGGAGGAATTCCTTGCCCGCTGGCATGACGTAGACCCCGCAACAGGCGCAAGGCTTGAGCAGTTTGCCTTAGTATTACTCGGGAAACAACCTGCTCCTCCAAGTAAGACAATAGAACACATGAATTAGTATCGCAAACCGCTGAGAAGTCTTGTTGAATCATCGAATCAAACCAGCACGCGCGTAACAGAGATTGGCCTCACGGTGGCCTGCAACTATGCAACTGCCCGATTTGCAACTATCAGCATTTGCAACCGCTTGCAACAAGCTCCCGACTGTGTTATGCTAATAGCCGATGAGCCACAATCATACCCATGCTGACAGCCTGACCGGCAAGCTCGATGAACTGGGATACCGCATGACGCCCCAGAGGATGATGGTGCTGTCAGCCATCGAGAAAAGCAAACATCATATCAGCGCCGAGGAAATCTACTCCCAGGTGGTGGCCAAATACCCCCACGTCAACATCTCGACTATATATCGCACCATGGAACTGCTCAAAGGTCTGGGGCTGGTGACAGAGACCGACCTCGGCGAGGGGCGGGTGAGATACCACCCGTCAGGCAAAGGGCATCATCATCACCTGGTCTGCCAGGAGTGCGGCGAGACCGCAGACCTGGACGAGTCGGCGCTGTCCGCTCTCAAAGAAAGCCTGCTCCACGACTACGGTTTCAGCGCCGACCTGCGGCACCTGGCTATCTTCGGTCGATGCGCGAAATGCAAAGGCAAGTAAATTCCTCCGACCTTGAAGGGAGCATAAATGGACAAGAATGAAAAGGCAAAGCTCAAGACCCTTCTGAACTACTGGCTCGAGCACAACAAGGAGCATGGCGACGAGTTCAAGGAGTGGGCCGACCGGGCAGCAAAAGCTTCCCGTGATGTCAAACTGGCCACAGACCTTGCGGTGGCAGGCGCGGAGATGGACAAGGTCAACGAGCACCTGTCAAACGCCCTGAAGAAGCTGGGATAAAAATTTTCAGCCACTGTTGCAAATGATTGCAACTGCATTGACTCGCCAGGAGGCAAATAGATGACATCAGCATGGGAAGTTCTGGCACTGGCACTGGTCATGGGTGTCAGGCATGCCTTTGACGCCGACCATCTGGTTGCGGTAAGCACCATTGTCAGCGAATACAGGAACCCGCTTAAGGCTATCTGGATAGGAGCTTCATGGGGACTGGGGCACACCACAACTCTGCTTCTGGCAGGAATGGCGGTGCTGCTTCTAAACCTGCACATGCCCGAGAGACTTGCGCCATTCTTCGAGCTCGCGGTCGGCGTGATGCTGGTGTTTCTGGGCGTGCAGACCTTCCGCACATTTCGACATCGCAAAGTGCACATCCATGTCCACACCCATCCCGATGTTCAACCGGAGCTGCATGCGCACTTCCATTCGCACGAAGCAAGTCCCGAACACGTCCACCACGAGCCGCGGCGATGGGAAACCCTGGGCAAGCTGCTCGTGGCCGGCATAATACCCGGAGAACACAAGCTGGAGGGCGCAAAGAATGGATTAAGGCCGTTTTTTCGTCTGAAGTCTTACGCGGTGGGCACGGTGCACGGGCTGGCTGGCAGCGCGGCGTTGATGCTCCTGGTATTGACCGGTCTCAGGTCTACCTGGGACGGGTTGATGTACATACTTATTTTCGGGCTGGGCAGTGTAGCCAGCATGGCCGTAATATCTATTTTCATCAGCCTGCCGTTCTCAATGTCCGTCCACGTGCCTCGGCTTAACCGCATGGTACAGATAGCTACCGGGGTGTTCAGCATCGCCTTCGGACTGTTTTTGATGTATGAGACAGGGATAGCTGAAATGCTGATGGCCGCGATATAACCGCTGTCCCTTTACTTGCCCGGCTGTACCTCGACTTCCAGGCTTATGTCAAGCGCCTTCGGAGAGTGGGTCAAGGCTCCCACCGAGATGAAATCGACGCCCGTCTCGGCGACGGCACGGACGTTGTCCAGCGTGACCCCGCCGGAAGCCTCGATTTTTGCCTTCCCTTTAATCATGCTTACCGCTCGACGCATTTCTTCGAGGCTCATGTTGTCCAGCATGATGATGTCCGCCCCGGCCTCGACCGCGTCCAGGGCCTCTTTAGCGCTGGTGACCTCCGCCTCAACCTTCAAGCCCCCCGGAGCTTCCCGCCTGGCTTTGGCTATAATCTCTTTCAGGCTCATGCCCGTAGCTCGTAAAACAGCAATGTGATTGTCCTTGATAAGCACGCCATCGCCGAGGTGAAAGCGATGGTTCCTGCCGCCGCCCATACGCACAGCATATTTCTCCAGCATCCTGAGTCCGGGCGTGGTTTTGCGGGTATCAGCGATGTAGACGTCAAGTCCGCGAACTTGCTCTACGTAGAGGGCTGTCTGCGTAGCAATGCCACTGAGCCTCTGGAGGAAATTGAGGGCCACGCGCTCGGCTTTGAGGATGCTTTTCAGGTTGCCCGACACTACAGCGGCGACGTCTCCTGGCTTGACCTTAGTTCCATCCTGGATTAGAACCTCGAACTTGAGCGTTGGGTCAACCTTGAGAAAGACGCGTTTTGCCACCTCTATGCCCGCCAGCACACCTGGTGCCTTGACCAGCACCGAGGCTTTCCCTTTTAAGTCAGGAGGCATCAGGATGTCACTGGTGACATCGCCGTGGGCGGTGTCCTCAGCCAGCGCAATATCCACGATTCTGTCTATGTCTGCTAGAGGGAGATAAGTTTTTGTCTGCTTTCGCATTGAAGTCTTTGACCTTCTCAGGCACCATTCAGAATACAGTCATGATGACCAGGCCATCACCAAAATATCTGAAGCCCACAGGCAGGGAGGCCTGTGCCACCTCATCTCTACCGCTGGATTCCGAATCGAGTTCGGAATAGTAGGACTCATTCCCTGGTAAACACTATATGCCGTTGCCATTCACGTGATTTCGCCGGGAAATCGGAGCGGAAATGAGCGCCGCGGCTCTCCTCGCGGAGAATTGCCGCCTCAGTCACCAGGCGGCCGGTCAGCACAAGGTTGTTCAGCTCATAGGACGGCCGGTCTGTCGGCCTCGGCAGCGACCTCTGCCATGCGGCCAGGGTATTGGCAGCCACTGTCAACCATTCTTGTTCACGTATGATGCCCACCTTGTCCCACATAAGCTGCTGCAGTGAGAAAAGACTCGGAACCGGAGCGGCCTTATAAGCCTCTCTCCAGGGCAGAGAGTGGCGTGCCTCGACCATCCGACTAGTGGAGCGCTTTTTTATCCGTTTGCCCGTATCGGTCTTGTCCCCGGTCTTCTCGACAATCCGTTTGCTGAACACCAATGTCTCCAGCATGGAGTTCGATGCCAGGCGGTTTGCCCCGTGAACGCCGGTGCAGGCTACCTCCCCTGCGGCAAACAGCCCCGGGATATTGGTCTCGCCCCAGGTATCGGTCCTGATGCCGCCCATCATGTAGTGGGCCGCCGGAGCTACCGGTATCATGTCCCTGGCGATATTGAGGCCGTGTTCAAGGCAAAACCGGTATATATTCGGGAAACGGGTAGTCAGCACATGGACAGGTAAACGGGTGACGTCCAGAAAGACGTTATTCGCGCCGGTCTTTTTCATCTCGTAGAGGATGCTGCGGGCAACTACGTCCCTGGTGGCCAGGTCGCCCTCCGGAGCGTAGTCCGTCATAAAGCGGCGACCCTTCACATTGCGCAGCACACCGCCTTCACCCCTGACCGCCTCGGAGATGAGAAAGGGGGCGACACCGGGCAGGCGCAGAGCAGTAGGATGGAACTGGAAGAACTCCATATCCATGATTTCGGCGCCGGCGTTATAGGCCAGAGCTATGCCATCGCCGGTGGCTATTGCGGAGTTGGTATTGAACTTATATAGCTGTCCCCCACCCCCGGTAGCCAGGATAAGGAAACGGCAGCCAAACTCTTCCACGGCACCAAGCCGGGAATCCAGTGTCCGCACCCCGGAAACACGCCCTTCCTCAAGCAGAATCTCGGTGGCCAAGCAGTCCTCAAGCACCTGGATTTCCGAGGCTACCTGGCAGCTCAAAGTCATTTCGATGTGCGCGCCGGTGGCGTCCCCGCCGGCATGCAGAATCCGGGATACGCTGTGGGCGGCCTCCCTGGTAAGGGCAATCTCCCCTTCCACGGTATCGAAAGGCACCCCGTAATTGACCAGGTCGGTGATGCGGGCCGGGGCTTCGCCGGTAAGGATACGGACCGCCTCATCATCGCACAGGCCGTCGCCGGCAGCTATAGTGTCCCTGAAATGAAGCTCCGGGGAATCTCCTTTGCTTACAGCGGCAGCGATGCCTCCCTGTGCGTGCTTGGTATTGCAGTCGTCGATGCTCCCCTTAGTAATAATGAGCACACTGCCATGCTCCTTTGCCTGGAGGGCAGTGTAAAGACCAGCAATGCCGCTGCCAACTATTATGTAGTCGTACTGTTTCATCGAAACGCCTATTCCTCAAAGAGGAACCTGGATGAATGAAAAACCTTTGTAGAGACACGGCATGGCCGTATCCTGGGCGGGCGGGTCCGAGACCCGCCCCTACAAATGGTATTTTCGAAGTTACCAAGAGTCTCATAATAATCTGGACGCGGGTCTCCCCCTCTGAAAAAGGAGAGACTGAAGGAGGATTTGAAAATCCCTCTCATTCTCCCCCGTATCAATCCCGTATCAAGTACGGGACAGGGCACGGGGCAGGCTCTTTACGAAAGGGAGACGATTACTTCTCACATGGCATAAATAGACCATTTTATTTTAAGACGATTAGTATGACAATCCTGGGGTATTTTCGAGCAACTATGTCCGGGTTAAGCTATCTTTCCTGCCTGACGGCCACGCTGCCCTTGGCCACACGCAGGGTCTGGCCGCCCTCAACTTTAATAACGATGCTGTCCTCCGCGATGCTTTCAATAACACCGAAAATGCCGCCGGCGGTGATGACCTTATCTCCTTTTTTGAGGGCTTGAACCATTTGCGTGTGTGCTTTTTGTCTCTTGCGCTGCGGGCGTATCACACCGAAATACATGAACCCGAAAATCAGTACCATGAAGATAACCAGGGGAAGCACGCTGCCTGTCTCCGATGCGCCCCCCGAAGGCGCGGCCGCAGGGGCACAGCCGGCTATGAGCGCCCCGGCGGAGAATATTCCCGCAGCCACCATCCCCAATCTAATGAGTCGATTTCTTTTCACTTTTCCTCCTTAGTTTTGTGTCGTAGATGTCCACGTCGCACTAATAACGCTATAAAAAATTAATTAAGCAACAAAATAATCCGCTCCGACGGAAGCCGGAATCCAGCCCCTTCATCCCTGGATACCGACCCCACATCAATCCTGTATCAAGCACGGGACAAGGTTTGGGGCAGGCTTTTCGTCGGTATGGTCGATATCTAAGATACTACCAGTAGACGGTTAGTAAGAAATCTCCAACTTGCCCTGCAGCGACCAGGGGCTGGTCTTCTCAATCTTAATTTTTACCAGTTGACCCAGGTAATCGCACGCCTCTGGCGGGAAGAATACCAGTTTACCACTTCGGGTGCGGCCCTGCCACTTGCCCTTTTCCCGTGCTTCCACCAGTATTTCAACAGTCTTGCCGAGCAAGCGGGCGTTAGTCTCAGTAGCAATGCGCTCCTGAAGCTCTTCGACCATCCTCAAGCGGCGACTCTTTTCATCCTGCGGGACATTGTCTTGAAACTCCCTGGCAGCGATAGTCCCCGGCCGAGGAGAATAGGCAGCCACGTGGACCGTATCGAATCTCAGCTCGGCGAGCAAATCGCAGGTATGCCGGAACTGCTCCTCGCTCTCCGAAGGGAAACCGACAATAATATCGGTGCTCAGGGCGACCTCCGGTATTTTTTGATAGAGCTCGCGGGCGAGCCGCCGGTAATGTTCCACCGTGTAGCCCCGCCTCATTGCCTTCAGTATTTCATCGTCGCCGGACTGAACGGGAAGGTTTATCTGGCCGCAGACCTTCTCAAGGGAGGCAATGGCATCTAAGAGCTTGGAGGTCATATCCTTGGGATGATTGGTCAGGAAACGTATGCGGAACAGTTCGTCCACAGCATTCAATTCAACGAGCAGGTCCGCAAGGTCGGGTCTGCCAGGCAAATCATGGCCGTAGGAGTCCACGTTCTGCCCCAGCAGGGTGACTTCCCTGACGCCCCGGCGCACCAGCTCCTTGACCTCGCAGATTATGTCAGACACCGGACGGCTCTTCTCACGGCCACGCCGGTAGGGCACAATGCAGTAGGAGCAAAAGTTATCGCAGCCCTGGATAATGGAGACGAAAGTCGCCGGTGAGGGATGTGCCGATACCAGCATCCGAGTCTTATCTTGTGTAGCGGGCATATCAAACCACCGGGGGCTCTCGCCGGGCTTCAGGAAGTAATCGACATGAGGGAGACTCTTTTGAAGCTGCTCGGTGTTGCCGTTCACCAGGCATCCGGTTACCGCGATGGACATGCCGGGCCTTGATTTCTTTAACGATTTCAAAGCTGCCAGCTTGTTGACAACGCGGTTTTCCGCGCTCTGGCGCACCACGCAGCTATTGAGCACGATGAAATCGGCTTCTTCCGCTGTATCCGTAGACTGGTATCCGGACTGCTCCAGGTAGCCGGCCAGCCGGTCCGATTCCGCCTTATTCATTTGACAGCCGATGGTCCAGATATGATAGCGAAGCATAGCAACTTTCCAGCCAAATAGAAACATACCCCTTTTTCAGGGGTATTTCGAGATTTTGCCTGACTTGCCATCCGTAGCTTTGGCGAAGGATGGCTGAGGGAGTGGGATTTGAACCCACGACTCCAGTTTCCCGGAGTAAGCGCTTAGCAGGCGCCCGCACTAGACCACTATGCGATCCCTCCCTTTTAACCACTTAAACTATAACATAACCCCTAATTTTGCTCAATGGCATTAAGCAACTCTGGCAGACAGTTACTGTTTGTCAGCTTTTTGCCTCTGTGCTATTATGACCCTGATATGGAGATAAATGTCCTGATTGACGATAAGTTCGAGGGGAAAGTAGATGCGACCTGGCTGGAGGGTATCGCAACGCAAACCCTCAAAGCCGAGGGCATGAGCGCAAACGCCGAGATGGGGCTGGTTATCACCGGTCAGGATAAAATACGAGAACTGAATAAGACCTACCGTGGGAAAGACCGCCCGACGGATGTCATGGCATTCTATATGCTGCCTACCGAAGGGAAAACGGCACCTGAATCCGAAGCGTTCATTACCCCACCTGATGACAAGGTGCGACTGGGAGAGGTGGTCATTTCTTATCCCCAGGCCGTAATCCAGGCTGAAGAACGCAACCACCCGATTGAAAAAGAGATGGCTATCCTGGTCATTCACGGAGTGCTTCACCTGCTGGGATACGATGATGAGAAACCCGAGCCGAAGAAGAAGATGGTAGCCAGAGAGACAGAAATCCTGGCTCTGGTGGAAGGAAGAGATGCAAAATAAGGCCAATTTGGAGCGTCCCGCGAAAGACGCCAATGGCTTAATTTCAATGTCTATTATGTCATTCCCCGCGAAGCTTGTCCCGTACTCCGATAC
>JACPPQ010000167.1 GCA_016190925.1 Chloroflexota bacterium
CTAGTGTCCTGAGTTATAAGACCATTACATAATTTGTCATTGCGAGTCCGCCCGCCTCAGGCGGGACGAAGCAATCCGTATGGTTGACCGAGTACGTTCTTTCTTTGTTAAAGCAAAAGTGTATATCATTACGTTTGCTAAGAATTTCTGACTCAGGACACCAGTGCTTGGTTGCAATGATTGGCGCAATAAAGAACCCGCTCACCCTGAGCCTGTCGAAGGGTGGTTCGACAAGCTCACCACGAACGGATGCTAATAACGCTTTTTTCTGCAACTAATTCGCATTGGCTATCATGATGGCACAGAAAAACGGTGGCACTCGCCTCTGGCGGACCTGTGCATCTGTCCTGCACTAATCTGCCATCTCGATTGCAACATGGAATAAGTACTGGTATCATATGTTGCAAGACGTTACGTAATGTGTCATTGCTTCGACCCGCGTAATTTGGCTTTCAGTCCACTCTGTACCTCAAAGCTGACTGCTGAAGGCTATTTCTTGCATGTTTGGTGCTAACCGCCGAGCACTAAAATGGACCCGCCCAGAATTACCGCGATGATTATGAGAAGAAACAGTCCGAAGGTCTTCCGCCCTGGCTTCTCAGGCTTTCGTTTGGATATGTTTTTCCGGGCTGGGTCAACCTTTAACAGCGGGAAATGGCACCATTGGCAATCGGCTCCCTGATGTGTTTTTCGCCCGCAGTTAGGACACCTGACCGTTGCCAGCTTTCCCTCATCTGGCTTGCTCCGCCGCATCGGGAAACGGCACCATTGGCAAGAACTGCCTTCGGTTTTCCTGCCGCAATTGGGGCATATGGTACTCATCGCAATCCCCTCCCACACACTTATGCCAGAGCTATGCTCAGGCTCCCTCGCAATAGCTTCTTTATTTCGCCGAGGCTCCTGGTGTTAACCACATTTGAAGTTTCAAGCCAGCCCCGGTGTGCTTGGGCTATCCCGAAGCGCATGAATTCAAGTTCATTTACGCTGTGGGCGTCTGTAGATATGGCAACCATTGCACCCATCTCCTTAGACATCTTGCAGTACACATCATTGAGGTCGAGTCGTTCCGGCTGCGCATTCAGCTCCATGATGCATCCCGTTTCCCTGGCGGCTTTCATCAGTCGTTCCATGTCCACGTCATAAGGCTCGCGTTCGTTGATGAGGCGGCCGGTGGGGTGGGCCAGGATGGTAGCGTACGGATTGCGCATGGCCTTGATAATCCGCTCGGTCTGCTCGTCTCGTGAAAGGTTCAGCTTGTGGTGCACCGAGAAAACCACCATGTCGAGCTCCTTAAGGATGCCATCAGGGAGGTCCAGCGAGCCATCATCCATGATATCTACCTCTACTCCCTTGAGTATGGTGAAGCCTTCCATTTTCTGGTTCAGGCGGTCAACCTCTCTGATTTGCTCGCCGAGCCGCTTTTCATCCAGGCCGTGAGTCATGCTCAGGCGTTTCGAATGGTCGGTAATGGCAAGGTACTCGTATCCCCTTTCCTGCGCGGCATAGGCCATCTCCTCAACGGTGGCATGCCCCTCGGTGGCCGTGGTGTGAGAGTGCAGGTCGCCATGGATATCCTCAAGCGTGACCAGCTTGGGGAGTCTACCTTCTTGTGCGGCCTCGATTTCTCCCCAGTTCTCACGCAACTCCGGCTCGATATAAGGGAGACCGACCTGCGCAAAGACCTCCTCTTCTGTCCTGCCGGCGATGCGCTTTTCGCCCCTGAACACGCCGTATTCGTTTATCTTCAACCCCCTCTTCACCCCCATGTGCCGGATGGCGATGTTGTGGGCTTTTGAGCCGGTAAAATAATGGAGGGCGGCGCCATAGCTCACCTCCGGCACAACGCGGAGGTCAACGTGTATGCCGTAACGCAGAATCACCGTAGAGCGTGTTTCTCCCCTGGCGAGCACCCGCACCACGTCCTCGTACTCGGTGAAGCGCTGCATCACATCACAATCTTCCTGGCAGACAGCAAGAACATCGAGGTCTCGCACGGTCTCCTTGCGGCGGCGGTAGCTGCCGGCGACCTCGGCATATTTCACGCCTTTAGTCTTCCTCAGGTACGCCAGAAATGGTCGCGCTATCTCCTCGGCGGCGGAGAGCTTTATGCGTTTCCCTTCCTCTTGCTCTCCTTTACGCCCCAGTTCTTCGAGGATATTTTGCTCAGTTTTCTTTCCGAAACCCCGGAGCTTCTGGATTTGCCCTTCTCTGGCTGCCTTTTCCAGTGCCTTGAGGCTTTCTATTCCCAGTTCCCGGTATAACGCCCCGGCCCGTTTGGGGCCGACTCCCGTAACTCGCATAAGCTCGAGGAGTCCCGCGGGGATGCGCTTTTTTATATCTTCGAGATGTGAAAGTTTGCCAGTCTGGACGATTTCCGCGATTTTGCCTGCCAGGTCTTTGCCGATGCCTGGGAGCTTCGAGAGGTCTTCTCCACGCTCCAGCAGGTCGGACACACTCTGGGGAAGGTCAGTGATGTTGCGCGCGGCAGTCCGGTAAGCCCTGATACGGAACTCATTTGCGCCTTCTATTTCAAGCAGGTCGGCGAGTTCGTTGAAAATGTCGGCGACCTCCACATTGTGGACTGGCATGGCACTCCTGTCAGGAACAAATCCTTCCGTCATTGAGAACAGGTCGAAACTTTTTAAGCTTTTCTCTCCCCCTCGTGGGAGAGATGTAAAGCCTGCCCTGCCTGCCCGCCGTAGCCTTGTGCGTAGGCAGGAGCGAAGCGAATGGGTGGGGGGTAATAAATCACCCTCCCTCTGCCCTCGAAGGAAAAAGAAACTTTGAAAGCTACGCTATTATGCAAGCATGCGCTAATACGCTTCTTCTTGCTTCTTGCCCACTTTTGGGGCAACTTGCTTAGCCTTTACCGCAAGCTCCTCTGCCCTTTGCCTGGCTTTTTCTGCCAGGTACTCAGCTCTTTCCCTGGCCTTTTCGGCCCTTTCTATGATAACTTCTCTCGTCTCTTTGCCGCTGTGCGGGGCATAAAGGAAGCCTACCGCCAAACCGATGGCTGTACCCAGAATCAGTCCTGCACCGAACTTGGAAGCTGCATCATTGTTCGCACACATGTCGCTCTCCTTCTCCTTAGATTTTAGGTCTCTAGCATTTCTCCCAGATTTCGCGCACCTTGCTCGATTGCTCCTCTTAACAGGTGGCACATGTATATCTTAGAAGCTTTAAGATAGTGAAGTAATACGTAAGGATACGTATTTGGTGCGAAAACCTTTCGTAATTTTCCCGGCAGTGCCAAATGGCTGTCTGGTCACGAAGGAGCGGGGCTTTCCGAAAGCCAACAAAATCTTTACATTGCTGAATACTGGTTGTTACAATATTTAATTAAGGGTCGATTAATTCCGCATTTTTACCACTTCAAAAAGCCGAATCAGAGGTCTTTTCCCCTCCCTGCTATCTACCAGGAAAAACAATCCGGAGGTGTTATCATGGCGATTCTGTCGATAGACGAGTTGAGAACTATCATAAAGGGGCCCGGAGAAGGTAAAGGAGTTTCGCTTTACATGCCTACCAACCGCACTGGCGATACGGAGCAGAACTCCATAAGATTCAGGAATCTGCTTCGCGCAGCGGAGGAGCGCCTGGTGGCGAGCGGCGCGCGCCCCGCAGATGCCAGGAGGATGCTTAAACCGGCACGAGGGCTGCTATCCGATGCTGCATTCTGGCAGCACCAGGGAGACGGTCTGGCAGTGTTCTTATCTCAAGAGGTGTTCAAACATTATAGTCTTCCTAGCTCTTTCCAGGAACTGGTAGTAGCCGCTGAGCGTTTCCATGTGAAGCCACTGCTACCTTTGTTCCGCGATGGCCTGTTCTACGTGCTCGCCGTCAGCATGGGAAAAGTAATGCTTCTCCAGTGTACCCGTGACAGTCTACGAGTGGTGACGCCGGAGAGTGTTCCAACGAACCTTGCTGAAGCTCTCCGCTACGACCAGACAGAAAAGCAGCAGAAGGTGCATATTGTGGCAACGCCTGGCGGTCCCGGACGCGGGGGTGCAGTCTCAGGGTATGGAGAGGGAAGCACGGACGGGCTCAAGGATAGTGCTCTGCGCTATTTTCAGCAGGTGAACCGCGGTTTGCATGAAGTGCTGAAGGAAGAGCGGGCCCCGCTGGTAGTTGCTGGTGTGGACTATATACAAGCGATTTACCGCGAGGCAAATACCTACCCTCATCTTCTGAGTGACGGAGTCAAGGGAAATGTCGATGAGATGACTCCGGAGGCATTGCACCAGCAGGCCAGGGTAGTCGTTAAGCCATACTTCGAGCGCGATGAAATTGCGGCGCTGGCCCGCTACAATAAGGCGCTGGGCACCGGCCTTGCCACAGGTGATTTAGAGCAGGCAGTGCTGGCAGCATACGTTGGGCGTGTCTATATCCTCTTTGTGGCGCTGGATGCCCAGCAGTGGGGCAAATTCGATGCGGCCCAGCATAAAGTTGTCCTGCACCAAAAAGCTGAGCCGGGCGATGAGGACTTACTCGATTTTGCCGCGGTGTATACTCTGACCAAGGGCGGTTCGGTTTATGCTGTAGCCCGAGAGAAGATGCCTGGAGGCTCGCCGGTAGCTGCCATATACCGTTATTGAGTCTGCGCGGACAAATTATTACAAACGTAATAAATAATGATGTATCTTTTTTGGTGTCACTCGCCTCAGGCGAGTCCCTGCCTGTGAGCCATTAAACAATAATTAATGCGTTTGTATTAGTACAAAGTGCTATGACAGGCTCTTTGCGAAAGGGGGGAGGCTGCTCCCTAGCGCCGCTTTTTCTCAAGTTCGGCGAGTCTTTTCGCCACCGCTTTTGCCGCCTGAGTCCTGTCCTCAGAGGCCCTTTGCAGCGCGGTTGTCAGCTTCGAGTCTCCGATGATATCCCTTACCCAGTTGGCGAAGTCGTTCTTCTCCACATTTGAGTGAAAAGAGAATGTCTCATCTGTCATGCCCGCCAGCGCCTGCCCAAGGTCGTTGAGGTTCTTCAGTATGCGGCCATCATTACACCAGAACACGTACTCCTGCGGCGTGTCTGAGAGTAACTTTGCGGGGTCCTCTTTTACTTTAGCCATAGCGACCACCTCCTCTTTGTGGTGTGGGGAAAACTAATCCATAACAAGATATTATACCGCAAAGACGCAAAACATGGAAGCAAAAGAGGGGGGAAAGAAGGATTAAAGTGATTTCTTGGAGACGCCGATGGACTTCTCCTCACTAACAAAGCGAACCAGCTTTTCCCAGTCTTATGGGTTAATATATTTCGGAATTTTCTGCTTGACAAACTTATAAGAGCTTCCCAGCCATTGGTACGAAGAAAAGCAGGGCGGGCGGGTCCGAGACCCGCCCCTACAACATTTTCATTGTTCGCGGGTGCGCCGCAGGCGGATGACCAATTACCTTCATAAGAGCCAAGAGAGGGGATTGGGGTTCTCCGCCTGAGGCGGACCCGGCCACTTTTTTGTTTTTTCCTTGTGCCATTTGCGCCCGACAAGCTTCAAAAAAAATCCCTAAAAACATTATTGACAAGCACTACAGGTTGTGGTATCCTCAAAGCACTATACAGCAGGTAGTTAGCGTAAGCTATTACTACTTTAATAAATTTCTTTACGAGATAGGCACCCTTATGGAGGGTCGGCAGGACTTACTAATCTCTTTGTATGCGTAGCACAAAAACTTCAAGGAAGTTTTATGAATTGTCCATACTGTGGATACCACGATTCAAAGGTCATAGACTCACGGGATGTGGATGACGGCATACGCCGCCGGCGCCAGTGCCTGGAATGCAACGCGCGTTTCACCACCTACGAGCGGCTCCAGCCCGCGAGCCTCTTCGTCATCAAAAAGGACGGCCGCCGCGAGGAGTTCAACCGGGAGAAGGTCTTAACCGGCGTACGCAAGGCCTGCGAGAAACGCCCCCTCCCCACCGGCACCGTGGACAAGCTCGTGGATGACATCGAGGCGGAGCTTTACCGCCTGGGCAAAGCAGAGGTGCCCAGCACGGACATCGGGGACATGGTCATGGAACGGCTCAAAAAGCTGGACACCATCGCCTACATTCGCTTTGCCAGCGTCTACCGGGCGTTCACGGACATCACGGCGCTAAAGAAGGCGGTGGACAACCTGGTGGAAGTCCCGGAAGAGCAGGGGACTCCCTCCAACCAGCTGCCACTGCTGCCACCCAAAGAATTGGAGGAAGCGGCCAAACGTCATCTGAAAGGCCGAAGGATACGCAGCCTCTTCGCCGGGAGTCACAAATGAGCGGCATCGATAAGCCACACACTACACGAACAACAACCGTCAACCAGACACGCATCGCGCGGGCAATCTTCGCGGCCGCCGAATCGATGGGCATATCGGACAGGCAGAGGCTGGAGCAGCTTACCAGCCAGGTCATCGAGCGGTTGGAATCCGCCTCCGGCGGGCAGGTACCGCAGACACTGCCCGGCATGGAAGATTTTGTATCCAAAAAGCGTAATCTCCAGAAGATTGAACCATCCGATTCGCAGATTCACCAGCTGGTAAAAGAGCTCCTGGCCGAGCAGTTACAGCCGGAAGAAGAGCCGCCCGTCACAATAAAGTCAGAGGAGGAGTCGCCAATGGCAGTCAGGATACAACACGGCGAGAGCACACCCGCACAAATCACCGATAACGCCCTCCATGTACTGAAAAAGAGATACCTCAAAAAAGACAAGCAGGGCAACCCCATCGAGACGCCGGAGGAGATGTTCCGCCGCGTTGCCCGCGCCATCGCCTCCGCTGAGACCATCTATAATCCGAAGGCGGATGTGGCAGCCGTTGAGGAGCAGTTCTACCGGGCGATGACCAGCCTGGAGTTCCTGCCCAACTCCCCTACCCTGATGAACGCCGGTCGGGAGCTGGGACAGCTATCGGCCTGCTTTGTCCTCCCGGTCGAGGACTCGATGGAGTCCATCTTCGATGCGGTGAAGAACACCGCCCTCATCCACAAGAGCGGCGGCGGCACAGGATTCTCCTTCTCCAGGCTGCGGCCGGAGACGGACAGGGTCGGCTCTACCGGCGGAGTTGCCAGCGGCCCGGTATCTTTCATGCGCGCTTTCGACACCGCCACCGATGTCATCAAGCAGGGAGGAATGCGGCGGGGGGCGAACATGGCTATCCTCAATGTCGACCATCCCGACATCGAGAAGTTCATCACTGCCAAAGAAAACTCTACTGCCCTGACCAACTTCAATCTCTCGGTGGCTGTCACTATGAAATTCATGGAAGCGGTCAAGGCCGGCGCCGAATATGACCTGGTAAACCCTCGAACCGGTGAGCCTGCCGGAAAACTCAACGCCAAAGAAGTCTTCGATAAGATAGTGGACATGGCCTGGCGCACCGGCGACCCCGGCGTGGTCTTCATCGACCGCATCAACCAGGACAATCCCACCCCCCACCTGGGCAAAATCGAGAGCACCAATCCCTGCGGCGAACAGCCCCTCCTCCCCTACGAATCGTGCAACCTGGGCTCCATCAACCTGGCCAGGATGGTGCGCTCTGTAAACGGGAAATGTGAACGTGATGACGACAAGCTGATTCGCACGGTAAGGACCGCAGTCAGATTCCTGGACGATGTCATCGATGTCAACAAGTTCCCTCTGCCCGCAATAGAACAGAGGACTAAAGAGACCCGGAAGATTGGACTGGGAGTGATGGGCTTCGCCGACATGCTGCTCCAGCTGGGCATCCCTTACGATTCCGATGAAGCCCTGAAGCAGGCGAAAGAGGTCATGGCTCTCATCAACATCGTGGCAACGGAAACCTCCCAGCAGTTGGCACAGGAGCGGGGCGAGTTTCCCGCGTTCAAGGGAAGCATCTACGATAAACCGAATGCACCCAAGATAAGGAACGCCACCAGGACCACCATTGCCCCTACCGGCACCCTGAGCATCATCGCGGGCTGCTCCAGCGGCATCGAGCCGCTCTTCGCCCTGAGCTATACCCGGACCATCCTCGAAGGCACGCAGATGGTGGAGGTCAACCCCTACTTCGAGCAGGCCGCCAGGAACGGGGGCTTCTACTCCGAGGAGCTGATGAAGAAGCTGGCCGAGGGCGCTAAACTGCGTGACATCGATGGAATCCCGGATAACGTAAAGCGACTCTTCGTCACTGCGCATGACATCACCCCGGAGGGGCACGTGAAGATGCAGGCTGCGTTCCAGGAATCCACCAACAACGCGGTCTCAAAGACGGTCAACTTCCCCCATGACGCCACCCGCGAGGACGTGAAAAAGGTCTATCTGCTTGCCTGCGACAACCAGCTTAAAGGCATCACCATCTACCGCGACCGGAGCAGGGACGAGCAGGTGCTGACCACCGGCAAGAAGAAGGAAGAGGAGAAGGTGGAAGGCGTCCGCCGCACCCCGAGGAAACGCCCCAAGACAACCACCGGCGTGACGGAAAAGATGACCACCGGCTGCGGCAATATCTATATCACCGTTAACTCGGACGAACAGGGCATCTGCGAGGTCTTCTCCCACCTGGGCAAGACCGGCGGCTGCGCCGCCGCCCAGCTCGAGGCCACCTGCCGCCTCATCTCACTGGCTCTCAGGGCGGGGGTGGATGTGGGGTCAGTGGTGAAGCAGCTGCGCGGCATCCGCTGCCCGTCCATTGCCTGGGAGAGCGGCAAGTCCGTGCTCTCCTGCGCCGACGCCATTGCCAGCGTCCTTGAAAAGCACGTGAGCGGTGAGGAAGAAGGGCAGGAGAGTGATACGCCGAAGCTCCAGGACTACGGGCTGGTCAAAAACCTGGCCGGCCAGTGCCCCGATTGCGGCAACCTGCTGGTCTTCCAGGAGGGCTGCTTCATCTGCCCCGGCTGCGGGTATACTAAGTGCTAGGAAAGGTATTGACATATTACACGGAAGCGTGTATGATTGTTATCAATAAACGGCAGGTTTGAAATTATGACCACCACACTTAACAGAGAATTAAGCGAAGTTGTTTCAAGTAATAGACTTAACATAGACACTATTATACATGGTGATTGCTTAACTATTCTAAAAACTATGCCTGATACCTGCATCGATTTCATTTTTACATCTCCCCCCTATGCAGATAACAGAAAGAAAACCTACAAGGGCATACCTACTAACCGCTATGTTGAATGGTTCCTACCCATTTCCAATGAACTGAGACGTGTTCTGAAGCCAGAAGGTTCTTTCGTACTGAATATCAAGGAACGAAGCGAAGGCGGAGAAAGACAAACCTACGTTATCGAACTAATTTTAGCCATGAAAAAACAAGGCTGGCTCTGGACTGAGGAATATATCTGGCACAAAAAGAACTGCTACCCCGGCAAATGGCCTAACCGGTTCAGAGACGCTTGGGAGCGCTGTTTGCATTTCACCAAAAAGAAAAAGTTCAAGATGTTTCAGGATACAGTGATGGTGCCCATGGGAGATTGGGCAGAAAAACGTCTCGCAAGACTAAGCGAGAGAGATAAAATCAGGGACGAATCACGTGTAGGAAGCGGTTTCGGCAAGAACGTATCAAACTGGCTAGGAAAACAGTACGTGTATCCCACTAACGTACTGCATCTGGGCACCGAATGTGGCAACCGTGGACATAGCGCTTCCTTCCCCGTTACCCTGCCAACGTGGTTTATCAAGCTTTTCACTGAGGAAGACGACCTGGTGCTTGACCCATTCATGGGTGCAGGGACAACCGCGCTAGCCTGTATTCAACTAAAGAGGCACTATCTCGGTATTGAAATGATGGAAAAATATTGTGATTTAGCCCAGGGTAGTATCAACAAATGGAACGAGCGTATCAATAATAACAATAATATTAGACAATTATCATTTTGATACTGGAAAATATTAACCGCATTTATCATTGAAGAAGGTAACATTTATGACTCCACTTAATCTCAAAGATGTCAAAATGTATATTGAACAAAACATTGCTACTTTTCACAAGGGTAGACTGGAGAGCCTGAAAAAACTCCCTTTGAAGAAAGTCCTAAAACAAAAGAATCCCTATCTATTTAAAGCCAAAAACATCTTGTTTGCCCAAGATTTAGTAAAGCTTTTCCTAGATGCATATCTATCTTCCCAAGAAGAAACGATATTTGGTAATTTTCTCGAAGGATTAGCTATTTTTGTAAACGAAAAATTTCATGGCGGTTGGAAATCGTCTGCGCAAGGCATAGACCTGGAGTTCAACAAATCTGGAGTCAGATATATAGTTGTGGTCAAATCAGGTCCAAATTGGGGAAATAGTAGTCAGCTTAGAAAAATGAAGGATGATTTCAGAAAAGCAAAACAGACTATACGTTCCAACAATCCTAATTTGAACATAGTGGCAGTTAATGGATGCTGTTACGGGAGAAATATTAAGCCTGACAAAGGAGACTACTTTAAATATTGTGGTCAAAAGTTTTGGGAATTCAATTCCGGGAGTAAGGAACTATATCTTAAAATAATTAAACCGCTTGGTTATGCTGCAAAAGAACACAATGAGGAATTTCAAAAGGAATATGCAAAAACTGTAAACATGTTCACTACAGAATTTGCTAAAGATTTTTGTTTGCACGACGGCAGTATTGATTGGGAAAAGCTGGTGAAATTCGTCAGTGAAGAAAAATTCCAAGTTGAGTGTTATGGGGAGTAGAAGATGAGTGAAAATGCATATTACATTATTGAGATAAAGAAAGCAGACAGACCAAGTTTCAATTTATGGTACGATGAAAAATTAAAGGATTTCATTAACAAAGAATATGGTTTCTATAGCCAGCTAAACTCTTACGATACAGGTATAGTTGAAATACCTATTAAAACCCTGAAAAAGGCAATCAAAAAAGCGGCCGAACTGGATCTTGATGAAGACACCGTCAACCAGCTTAAGAAAGATATTGCCACAGCTAAATCCAGCAAAGACGAATATGTCACTTATTACTGCTGTTAACATCCCAGGATTTCTGCTTCCCTGACGGCAGTATAGACCAGGAAAAGCTCGTCTGGTTTGTCAGTGGGACAGGGCAGGCAAAGTAGCCGTGGGAGTTTCGATTAGATGGTAGTAGAAACCTTTGATAGGCGAAAACAAAACGTGATGCGGTCACCCAAAAGAGGTGGTTCTTGTCACACGGACTCAATCCCTTATTTAAGAGAGCTTGGTATTTCGGTAGTAGAGAAAAGACAGGCTATACAGTTTACCACTAATGCCAATGAGTGTGTTCATAGATGGGCACCTTACATTCAAGGCTTTTCTGCCTCATTTGTCCAATCAGCGATATAGCGATACTTTTAACTCACCTAAAGTTCTTGATCCTTTTGCTACAAAGACGATAATATTGATGTATCTAAATTTAAGCTCTTGAGTTCTCATTAGAATTGCATCCAATGCACCGAGGGAGATAAGAGGGAGGGTCACGCCCCCTTTTTACGTGATAATTGCCATTTAGATACGAGTTTTCGGACAGCCTCTCAATGCCCTGCCCGCCTCTGGCGGGCGGAATTGCTTTACAAACCCGTATTACGCTGAATTGTCGTTCAGCGCTTCAGAGCTTTTGTCTAACAGAGCGACTTATTTGAGCGGGGAGAGCGGCAAGGGCGCCATAACTTTGATAGTCTCTTCCACCAGCATGCCATTGAGCTTCGATATCACCCTGATTTGGTCCGGGTCTTTGGCCACAGCTTCCTGTTCTCTTTGCCTGTGCGCCAGGTCATCAAATGCCCACAGGTCTGTGATTTCTCTGGGCAAACGCGGCCCGATTATCGTTTCCCATTGTCCCACCAGTTTCCGCCCGTACTTGTCCCATTGCCACTCCTCCCGGAATGTCCTCAAGAACTTTTCCCTGTTCTCCAGTGCTACCCGGCATGTTGCCATTACGTAAATCAACTTGACTACCTCCTTTTTATATAATTGTTTCGGCGTTGATAAAAATAACATAGCATACTCCCACTGTCAATCGGACTATGCGGAGTGCGAGATGGCGGATTTGACACGGGGTGAGACTGTCATTATTCTTATCGGTATGTCAGATTGGAATTTTGACAAAAAACTTAGGAGGAAGCGAACCATGGAAAATTTTTCGGCAATCAATATTGTGGGAAGCGACTGTAGCCCCGGAAAGGAGGATGAATTCAATGAGTGGTATCCGCACCATGTTTCCCTTGTCCTTGAGTCTCCGCTGACCACTGGAGCAGAACGTTACGTGAGGCTCTCTAACCCGTCATTTACAAAAGGCAATGAAGATTCATATCCCAAATATCTCGCCATTTATCATTTTATCGATGAGAAAGCTTTGCGTGAATATATAACAAGCCCCATCTTGGAACGAAACCGTCAGGACGTGCGCAACCGGTGGCCTAATTATCCGAGCGAAGGGTTCATATCGAAGTGGCGGGTGACATACAAGCGCATTGCCACATGGGTAAAGTAGCAAATCCTGCCTGTCTTATATGTTTTGAGGAGAGTACCGGGAATAGTGCCACTCAACACATTTGAGGATGTCGGCGCAACCCCTCTCGTGATGAGTCCTGTCGAACAACTTAAGAAAAAGAGGGTGGGTCATAACCTCTGTCCGTGATAATGGCCATTTAGATACGTTTATAGGTCAATAGTTTCACTTTTACCATATTGACAAATGAAAACTTTGTATGTTATTCTTGGGCATCTTGGCGGTTTATGTACCATATTTGGGAATAATGTGCTCGTTTGAAAGGTAGAAGGAGAAAGTAAAAATTGGTAAAGCTTATCACACTGTTCAGTAAGAAGGCTGGCATAAATGATGAGGATTTTTATCGATATTGGAGGGAAAAACACGGCCCCCTGGCGCTTAAAGTTATGGCCGGGGTGAGAAGAATGGTCCAGAACTACCCGATAAAGCTGCCGGGCTTTGTTTATCCGGCGGATGGTATAGTAGAGGCCTGGTTTGATGACGTTGAATCGTATCTTAAATATTGGGCCTGGCGGCAAACCAAAGAAGGCAAGATGCTCTTAAAGGATGAGGAAACATTCATCGACAAAAGCAAATTTATCAGGTTTATTGTCGAAGAGCACGAAATTCTGGTCATGGACCGGTTGACGCAAGTTAGCCAGGGAAAACTAAAGACAGAAGAAGGGGAAAAACCAGTAAAACTTTTGACATTGTTCAGTAAGGCAGCCGGCGCCTCTGACCTGGATTTCTACCGATATTGGAGGGAAAAACACGGACCTCTGGCTATTAAGGTCATGGCCGGGGTAATTAAAATGGTCCAGAACTACCCGGTTAAGTTACCTGTCTTTGAGTATCCGGCTGATGCTGTCATAGAGAGCTGGTTTACCGACCTTGATACATTTGTAAAATATGATAACTGGCGGAAATCTTCTAATGAGGGGGCGGTACTGAGGGACGATGAGGCAAAATTCATAGACAGAAGCAAATTTATCAGGTTTGTGGTGGAAGAATATCAGATAAAATAAGCGGGTTTGTCATATCTGGTATGCTCTCGATAGGAGGTGGAGGAAGACAAAATTCAGGGCGCTCATTAGTTAATAGAAAAAATCTGGTTGAAAGGAGATTCTAGATGAAAAAGACTAAAACATTGAAGCTGGTTAGCGCATTTCTTATCCTGATATTGGTGGGACTCACAATCGCCTGTGCTAAACCGGCACCAGCGCCGGCACCTGCAACTACGCCGGCGGCAGCACCCAAACCGGCAACTACACCTGCGGCAGCGGCAAAACCGATTGTCCTGCGTTCAAGCACTTATTCTCCAACGTCTGCTGCGTACCAGAAGGACCTGGCCATACCGGTCTTGAAACGTATCGAAGAGCGTAGCGGTGGACGCGTCAAGTTTGAAAGCTATTACGGTGGGGAACTGCTGCCATACAAGGAAGAGATTGAGGGACTACGCAAGGGTGTTGCTGATTTCATCGTTCCCAGCATCGCCACGGTCTATGATGAGGCCAATTTCCCGGTGTTTCCAGTTATGTACCTGCCGGCTAAATATTCCGACGCGAAGGTGGGAACATATATAGCTCTCCAGAGAGACAGCAAAGACCCGTATTTTAAGCAGGTTGAACCCGGGCGAAAGGGTCTTAAGAGCTTCGGTTGGACCGGTGCAGTGGCCTATGGAATTGCCACAACGGGTAAAGAAATCAATAAGCCGGAAGACTTCAAAGGGCTGGTTCTGAGAGTGGCTAATCTCATGGGAGAGCTTACAGCCTCAGGACTTGGAGCTACACCGAACCGGATGCCTCCCAACGATGTCTATGAAGCCCTGTCACGACGCGTTGTCGATGGGGTTATTCTCTCGTTAATTGACATCGAAGGATACAAACAGAACGAGTTTCTGAAATACTATATTACCGGTATCTGCCTTGGGCAGAGCACTGCTCCCAGTTTCATGCTGCAGGAAAAATGGGATTCGCTACCCCCGGACATTCAAAAGATTTTTGAGACCACTTTTGAAGAGACAGCCTGGGAAGTAGCTGAGAAGTGGGAGAAAAAGCAGCAAGACCTGATGAAAGACTGGGCCGCGAAGGGCTCTAAATTCGTCTCCTTTGACAAGCTATCTCCGGATGTGCAGAAACTCATCGGCAAGGCGGCTGTTTCATCAACATTGGGCTGGATAGAAGCAACCGAGAAGAAAGGCGCCCCCGGCAGAGAGGCGGCCAAGCGCTGGGCACAGTGGCTAAAAGCGGGCGGAGGGCAGTTATTCCCTGAAGTCGAAGCCGAGTTGTTCAAGTAGAACAAACAGGTAGTTGAGGCAAGCATAATGGCGCGGTCTGCTGAAGGTCTGACCAGAAAGCAGACCGCGCCTGCTGAAGAGGTTGGTGGCAGCTCACGGTGACAGGTGCAATGGCATCGCAAGTGCCTACAGAAGAGGAGAATTTGTAAATGTCACACACCGCAATAATTTACCTGGTTATTATTGCGTTTGCCGTGTTACTGGTTTTCGGACAGAGTATCCCGGCTGTTATGGCGTTAGCGGCAATGCTCGGCATCGGTCTCTGGTTAGGTTATGAGCCCCTTCGGAGCTTGCTGCAATTTCAGCCGTTCGCGTCTGTCAGTCATTTTCCCATGGTTATCATACCGCTTTACGTTCTGATGGCAGAATATGTCTTCAGGTCGGGCATGGTGCAAGACATGTTTACCGTCATCTACTTGTTGACCGGTAGACGGGCTAATATGCTGGGCATGGCTGTTTTGTGGGCCGGAGGTGTGATTGGAGCCGCCTCTGCCTCCGCAGATGCAATGGCAGCAGCCTTTGCTGAGACTACGGTGGACGACCTGGAAAAATACGGATATAAGAGAGAATTTACTGCGGCTATCGCTGCGGCAGCCGGCACGTTCTCTCTTATGATTCCGCCCAGTTTGATTATGATACTTTACGCAGTACTTATCGAAGCCTCGATTGGGCAGATTTTTCTGGGAGCCATGATACCCGGTGCTATGTTTGTCGTTGCGGGAAGCATTGTCTTTTTGATTCTAGCCAAGAGGGAGGGAATTGGCAAAACAACTCATGGGCAAGTAGCTCTAGCAACCAAATCAATACGGCCTGCCCTGCCTGGAGCTATTGTTGTATTAATTATAATTGTCATTATTTTCGGCGGTATTTATGGGGGAGTTGTTACAGCGACCGAGGCCGGAGCCCTGGCTTCTTCTACCGCCCTCATCGGCTCTCTCGTTATACGGCGACTCAGCTGGCAGTCGTTCTCGCATTCCTTCTCTGCTGCAGTGAAACTTACATCGGTTATATTTCTCCTTATACTTTTCGGGGTGCTCCTCGGGCGGTTTGTGTCTTTATCAGGTTTGCCCAGGCAAATGGTAAGTTTAATGGGGCCGCTTGCAAGTAATCCCGTTGTTCTGATGGGTGTACTCCTTATTATTTATTTCATTCTGGGGATGTTTATCACACCCCTTCCAATAATGCTGATTACTTTACCTGTTGTAACCCCTATGATTGAGGCGGCGAATATACAACCTATATGGGCTGGCGTGCTCATTACCGAGATGTTAGCCATAGCACAGCTAACACCGCCGGTGGGTATGTGTGTATATGTGACAAGTGCTATAACCAAGGTTCCACTCGAAAGCGTCTTCCGGTACTCCATCTGGTTTGCCATTACGGAGGCCGCTCTTGTATTTCCTTTTGTACTTTTCTTTCCCCAGCTCGCGACATGGCTTCCCAGTCTGGTGAAAGGGGTGTGAATTCGATGCACGTCACAGAGCAACCGGCCTGGCTTAAAGCATCTGACACAGTTCAACGCGTTATACGGCGAATAGAAGATGTGCTCGTAGCAATTGCCGGCGTATTCATAGGGGTCATGATGGTCTGGGTGGTTGGCGCGGCTCTTGGCCGCTACTTGATACGCCAGGAGCTTATGCCGGCTTACAATTTGCTAATTGAAAGTATTCTCCTCCCGACCACGGTTTTCCTCGGCCTGTCACTTGGCTACCGGTCAGGCTTTTTCCCGCGTTTTCAGGGTTTGGTTATCCGTTTCCCGTTGATACCTCAAAAAATAATAGAACTGTTAATGTTATTGCTGGAACTGGTTGCCTTTGTTGCGCTTACCTACTATGGCTGGGAGGGAGCAATCATCGGCATGAATCAGAAGTTGGGCTTCACCGCCGGCATGCTCCTGACCGTGATACCTGTTTGGCCTTTCATGTTCTCGGTGCCGGTTGGTGCTAGTCTCCTCAGTTTTGAAGTCCTGATAAAGTTGATTAAGCAATGCTACTGGCTGGGATGGGGGAGGCGCTTGAAACAGGAGACCCCGCAGGAAACGGCCGCCAATATTATCTGACCTGGGGCTGTTAAAGTATCATAGTGGCATATAATGATGACTTATCACCCAGAGGAAGCAAAGAAAACAGGAGGTTTAATATGGCGGAACGATATGACGTAATCGTCAAGGTGGTGTCGCAAACGGGCAAATGCGTGTACGGGCACAAAGTTGGGGACGAATGGACCATTCAGCGCGTGACCCCGGCAGGTATATGCCTGGGAGCCTTCAATAGCTTCTATCCCTTTTCCCGTGTGCTGACATTTGGCGGCGGGTTCCCCTATGAGAAAGACCCCCATGTCCACCGAGTAGCCTGCCCCGACCCGAATAACCCCGTAGTCTTTGAGCTGAGACGCGGGAAAAAAGTCGAGTAGACTTTCAACAAGGGACGAGCAGCCAGCGCACCAGTCCGCTTCCTTTCAATTTGAGAAGGATTTCAAATCCCAATCAGTAAGAGGGCAGTACTTGACGTTAAGCAGAACCAGGATGTTTGAAGAAGCCTTTAGTCTTACAAGATAGCTTGGTGAGGAAATAAGATGTTTGAATTTATACCTTTTCAAGAATTCTATTTCTTGTTTCCGTTAACAATCTGACAGGAGCAAAATAGCTGGCCGGATAGAGATAGTCTTCCCCGGATTCGTCAATTATTCTTACTTGCCTATGGCGTTCTGCTTCTTTATCTGGTATATTTTGATAAAGCTTTCGCAATTCGAGCGAGGCTTCATAG
>JACPPQ010000165.1 GCA_016190925.1 Chloroflexota bacterium
ATTTTGGAATTTAGTAGCTTCAAGATTACCCCGAAAATAAAGGTTTAGTTCGACCTAGGGGGATTTGAAATCCCTCTCAATCTCCCCCTGTTCAAGCCAGGGGCAAGCTCTTTGCGAAAGGGAGACGCTTGTATTTTCATACTTCATGGTGCTGGTTGCAAGCCAGAATGAAAAATTCTCACCCAAAGAGGCTTAATCAGGGGTTTCTTAAACATTGAAATTAAGCCATAACCGCGTTTCGCGGGACGCTAGCTCGGGGGTTCTCATGCGTCACGGTGTCCTTCTGTGATAGAATACGGGCATGGGTGAAGCTTTGAATTTTTCATTGGGCATTGTGGGGGTTGCTGGATTTCTCGATACACCCCCACACCAGTCAGTGATAAAGGTACTTCCCGTACTAATAAAGCTAACTTCGGAAAGCTTAAATCCACAAGTCCATCTGTGTCTGAAAGTTTTTGACGTTTTGGGCACACAGCTTGCGGAAATTGACCAAAATATTGAACTAAAAACCTACCAGCTTTTTTTAGGACACTAATTTGCATGAGAACCAGCTCGGGCAACCTCTTGACGCCCATATCCGCGTGGTGGTAATGTTACTGAAAATCTTTTCTTCGCCAGACAGGAAAGGAGACTCGCCTTGCTAATCTCCGGGAAGGTCCAGAAAGACATGGCAGAGGGGTCGTGGATAAGGCGGATGTTCGAAGAAGGGGCACGCCTGAAGGCCCGGTATGGCGCCGAGAATGTCTTCGACCTTTCCATTGGCAATCCGGTTATGGAGCCACCCGAGGAGTTTCGCCGCCAACTGAAGAAGCTGGCAGAAAGCCCACCGTCAGGGATGCACCGTTACATGGAAAATGCCGGTTACCGGGAGACCCGGGCGGCGGTAGCGGCGCAGCTCTCGCTGGAATCAGGAATCAACTTCACCGCAGACGATATCATCATGACCTGCGGCGCGGCGGGAGCGCTGAACGTGGTTTTGAAGACCCTCCTTAACCCTGGCGACGAGGTTATCATCTTCGCTCCCTTCTTTGTCGAATATGTCAACTACATCGGCAACTACGATGGCATATCAAGGATTTTGCCGACCAACGACCATTTCATACCCAGGCTGGATGCCCTGGAAGCCGCAATCAACAAAAAGACAAAGGCAGTGCTGTTAAACTCACCGAACAATCCCACCGGGGCAGTCTACGGAGAGGACTTTATCCACCAACTCGGAGAGGTGCTCCGTGCCAAAGAAAAACAGTACAAAACAGAAATCCTGCTTATCAACGATGAGGCTTATCGCAGGCTCATATATGATGAGCTTGAATTGCCCTTAATCTGGCGTCACCACCAGCAGAGTGTCATGGTAACTTCCCATTCCAAAGACCTGGCATTGCCCGGCGAACGTATCGGCTACATCGCAGTGTACCCCGAATGCAGCCAACATGACAAACTGGTGGACGGCTTCATCTACTGCAACCGGACGTTGGGGTTTGTTAACGCTCCCGCCCTGATGCAGCACATAGTGCGCCACCTGCAATCGGTAACGGTGTCCATCGCCGAATATCAGAAGAAGCGGGATTTCCTATTCCAAAGCCTTGTAAGCCTGGGCTATTCGGTGATTAAGCCGCAGGGGGCTTTCTACATGTTTCCAAAAACGCCGGTAGATGACATCGACTTCGTAAGGGAGCTACAAGAGTCAAGGGTGCTGGCGGTGCCGGGCCGGGGCTTCGGCGCTCCGGGGTATTTCAGAATATCGTATTGCACCGATGACAGGACACTGGAAGGCTCACTGGAAGGCTTCCGCAAGGCGGCAACGAAGTTCAAGCTATGCTAACATCCGGAGGAATGACACGCATGTCTGACAGAGAAAAGAAGATTTCCGATAATATCGCGACGCTAAAAGCGAAGTCGAAGAACGAGCCGGTAGCTTCCTTTCTGAAAATGGACCTCCTGGAGCTTGCTCCCGGCTATTCGAGGGTAGCCATGAGGGTGCTTCCGGAGCACCAGAACTTCAACGGCCTCACTTTTGGAGGCATGGTGATGGCGGTGGCCGACCAGGCATTTGCCTATGGCTGCAATTCTCTGATGTTTCCCAGCTATGCCTCACAGATAAACATCCATTTCATCGCTGCCGCCGAGGTTGGAGATGAGCTTATAGCCGAGTGCCGTGTAGTGAAGAGCGGCAGGCGTGTCGGTCTCTCCGAGATGACGGTGACCAATCAGGACGGCAAGCTGATAGCGAAGGCAACGGGAACGTCTATTCCGGTGGATAAGCCTTGAACAACAAACTGCTTATCTGCCGGTAAAGTCTGCAATAGTGAAGCCGAGGTCGCGCAGGATGGCAGAAAACGTGCCTTTAGGAATATCGCTCTTGCCCCTGGGAATGGTAGTAAAACGCCTGTTTGCGGGGTTCCACCATATTTCGTGAGAGCCAGTCTACTGTCTCGTAAGTGACTTGACAGATAACGTCTCCCTCTTAGGAGAGAGTTAAGCTGATGGTGAAATCATAAAACACCCCTCACTTACGTCTCTCCCGCAAGGGGAGAGAGAAGGCAATGTGAAGCTATTTGAGAGACACTAGACCAGGAACCTGCCGGACACACTGGCAGCCAAGATTGCGGAGTTTCTTGGCCAACTTTTGGTAGGTCATACTGGCACAACAAGTTCAGTAAAAAAAGGAGGTTCGACAGACTGCAAGGATTCGGGAAGAGGCACACCCTTTTCCCGCATTGCCTCAATCAACGACTGAGCAATACCTGGCGCAATGTTTAATACCTCTTCCACCGTCTCTGCCTGAACCAGGAAGCCAGGGAGAGCAGGACTTGTGGCAAGGTAACAACCCTCATCGAGTAGCCGTATTTCCAGTGGCAATTTATATCTCATCATTTCAAAAATATCATAGCACGAAGAACATTCGAGGTAAAGGCAGACCACTAACGTGTAAGTTCTTGTGTCCCCTGAGATGGGAATTAGAAGGGCTATAATCAGACAAACCCAATTGAGGCCAACCAGTATACGTTGACACGGCTTTAACCTTATGTTAGACTACTTCGCAAATAGCGAAGCAGACTGAGGGCCGGCAAGATGGATATTGCCTCCTCGATGACGGAGAGATACCAGTTCATCTTTACTGCGCGCACTGGAGTGCGCCTGGGGGAACTCGGTATGAATGTCTGACATACCCATAGCTCATTATCGACCCTCTACCGAGAGTACCTCCCAACCAGAGAGGTACTCTCTTTATGTATAGCCTCTGTTTAACACCATTATCCATTGATGATACAGGAGAACCGGAAACAGACCATGAAGGCAGCCGAGACCTGGGACACGCTTCCCAAACTCATTAAGCGCAACTCCGGGCAGTGGAGTCGCCGAACTGCGATGTGCATGAAAAACTTCGGCATCTGGCGCAGCTACACCTGGAGCGAGTATTACGAGAAAATAAAATATTTTTCTCTCGGTCTAATCGGTCTGGGATTTGAAGCGGAGGATGTCCTCTGCATCATCGGCGATAACGAACCGGAGTGGTTCTGGGGAGAGTTCGCTGCGCAGGCTGCCGGAGGCATCGCCACCGGCATCTTCGTCGATTCCATTCCCTCGGAGGTAAAGCACATAGCGTCTCACTCCGACGCCAGATTCGCCCTGGTGAACGACCAGGAGCAGACCGATAAATTCCTCTCAATCAAACAGGAGCTTCCTTCTCTCAAGAAAGTCATCTACTGGGACCATAAAGGGCTTAAGAGCTATGACGACCCTCTCCTGACCAGCTTCACAGAGGTGCTTGCGCTGGGCAGAGAGTATGAAAAAGCACATCCCGGCCTGTTCGAACAGAACGTGGACAACGGCAAACACGATGACGCCGCTTTTATCTACTACACCTCCGGGACCACCGGGCTTCCCAAAGGGGCACTGCTCACCCACCGCGCCCTGATACATACGGCAACGGGATTCGTGACCCGCTATCCCCTCGATGGAAATGACAACCTGATGTCCAACTTTCCCGCGGCATGGGTGGGAGACAGCTTCTTTGCCACAGTGCCTCACCTGCTCACCGGGGCAAAGCTGAATTTCCCCGAGGAGCCGGAAACCATCGCCGAGGACACCCGGGAGGTGGGACCGAGCTTCGTCATATACGGGCCGCGGCAGTGGGAAGGGCTGGTCAGCGAGATACAGGTCAAGATTATTGACGCCCACCCTCTGAAACGGTTGGCGTACAACCTGTTCTTGCCAGTCGGGCATAAAATAGCCGACATGAGCTTCGCGGGCAAGAAGCCCAACCTGCTCTTGAAGTCCCTGCATTCGGTAGCTTATCTGCTCCTGTTCCGGCCGCTCAAAGACCGGCTGGGGCTGAGCAACGTCAAGTTCGGAGTTACGGGAAGCTCCGTTTTAAGCCTGGATACTTTCCGCCTGATTCATGCTATAGGTGTCGAGTTAAGACAAAACTACGCCAGCACCGAGGCAGGTTTCATTTCTTCCCACGGCAAGAAGGACATCCGCTTCGAAAGCGTAGGAAGGCCGGCACTGGGAACAGAAGTAAGGTTAACCGGTAAAGGTGAACTCCTGGTCAGAAGCGACTGCATGTTCACCGGATACTACAAAGACCCGCAAAAGACCGCCATCGCTCTCAAGGATGGCTGGTGTCATACCGGCGACGCCGTCCACATAGACGAGGACGGCCACCTGATATTCCTTGACCGGCTGGAGCACATGAGGGAGTTGCGTAGCGGGACACAATACGCACCGCAGTATATCGAGGGTAGACTCAGGTTCAGCCCCTATATCAAGGATGCTATGGTCATCGGCGGGCAGGACAAAGATTTCGTCTCTGCTATAATAAATATCGATTTTACCATGGTAAGCAAATGGGCGGAGCGCAGTCACATACCGTTCACTACCTTCGTCGACCTGTCCCAGAAGCGGGAAGTGGCCGATTTGGTGCAGAAAGACCTGTCACGCGTAAACAGCTATCTGCCGGAGGGGGCAAGGGTCAGGAAATTCGTCCTGCTGCACAAAGAGTTCGACCCGGATGAGGCCGAGCTTACCAGGACACGGAAGCTGAGACGGGATTTTATGGAGGAGCGGTACAAGGACTTGATAGACGCCATGTACCACGATGGCAGAAACGTGGTAGTGAATGCCGCGGTGACTTACCGTGACGGGAGAAAAGGCACGGTGAGTACCGATATCAAGGTATGGAGCGTTTAATCAAAATATCACTGCAAGAGGCTGTCCAAAAAAGAAAAACGAATAGAATTGTCATTGCGAGCCTTCCCGATGAAGTCCTTCAGCAGAAGGACGAAGCGGAAGGCGTGGCAATCTCTATGTTACGGATTGCATCATGTTTTATCACTTGATTAATGTTTATTGTTGGTTGAGCTTGCCACGCTTGCGTGCTGTAACACTTCAGCGTGCAGGCACGATTCTCGCTTACACTCGGACTCCTCGCAATGACCATTAAGGAGAGGATAGCATAATGGCCCAGGAAATACTCCAGTACACGATAATAGGCATAGCAGTGGGAATGGTCTATGCCCTGATTGCCCTCGGCTTTGTCCTCATCTGGAAATCCAGCAGCGTGGCCAACCTCACCCTGGGACAGATAGTGCTGGCTTCATCCTGGTTTACCTACAGCATGCTGGTGCAGGCAAAGCTGCCGCTCTGGCTTGGCTTTATCTTCGTAGTCTTGTTCGCCCTTGCCCTGGGCTGGGCAATCGAGAGATTCGCGCTGCGGGCGCTCATCGCCCAGCCAATCCTGTCACTCATAACTGTAACACTGGGAGTCAGCTATTTCATAGAAGGTGTGGTGGCCTTTATCTGGCCGTGGAGCGTGGATGCGCTTCCCCGCTTCTTTCCCAATGAGCCTGTCCACATCGGCCAGGCAGTAATCTCCCAGGAATACCTCTGGGTAGTATCCATTTGCCTGGGACTGTTCGGCCTCCTGTCCCTTTTCTTCCGCTACCACAAGATGGGTATTGCCATGAGGGCAACCGCGGACGACCAGATGGCGGTCCAGGCCTGCGGCATACCGGTGACCAGTATCTTTTCCACTTCGTGGATGTTCGCCTGCCTGGTAGCCGCCGTAGGAGGCATACTGGTATCGAGCCTCGGCGGCATCACCTACGGCCTGGTCGAAACCGGACTCAAGGCATTCTCGGTGGTGATACTGGGCGGGCTGGACTCCTTCCTGGGTGCGGTACTGGCCGGACCTATAATAGGGCTGGCTGAAAGTCTGGGCAGCGGACTCCTCTACCGGGCTTTCCCATTGCTCTGGCCGGGAATTAAGGATATTATACCTTTTATCATTATAATAATAGTCATGGTTATCAAGCCCTTCGGACTCTTCGGCGAATCACGGATAGAGAGGATATAGCAATTGAGTTTACCCTGCGGCACCCGTAATTTCACTTACGCTGAGGATATGGCAATCATCCGCACCCGGACCCAGTGGGCGTTGTTCGCTGCCGTTCTGGTTCTTCTCTTCACTTCCCCGTTGTACTTGAGCAATTACTGGCTGGGCGTAGCGAATTTGATAGGCATCACCCTCATCGCCGTCACCGGTCTGAATATCCTGATGGGATACTGCGGCCAGCTATCCATCGGCCATGCGGGTTTCATCGCCGTGGGCGCATACACTTCGGCTATTCTGACCAACCGCTTCGAGGTCCCTTTCCTGGTGGCGCTAGTTTCCTCCGGATTGACCGCCGGTGTCATCGGACTTATCTTCGGCATCCCTTCCGTCCGGGTAAAGGGGTTTTACCTGGCAATTACTACGCTTGCCGCCCAGTTTATCATCATATGGGTCATCAATCACTGGCAACTGGCTGGCGGTTTTGTGGGAATAAAGGTACCCTACGCATCCATCGGCGACCTGGTCTTCAGGAGCGAGTCAAGCCAGTTCTCCCTCATTGCCAGCATCGCGGTACTCACCACCTTTTTCGCCAAGAACCTGGCAAGGACAAAGGTGGGTAGAGCGTTCATCGCAGTCAGGGATAACGACCTGGCGGCGGAAGTCATGGGCGTCAACCTCTTTCACTATAAGCTGCTGGCCTTCTTCATCGGCTGCTTTATGGCCGGAATAGCCGGTTCACTCCTGGCACACCATGTCGGATTCATGAACACCGAGCAGTTCAGTCTATCTGAGTCAATCCTGTTTATCGGAATGCTTATTATCGGCGGGTTGGGCACTACCATCGGTCCTATCTTTGGAGTTATCTTCATCCGCATTTTACAGCAGGTGCTGACCGTGCAGTTTGTCCCTTTTCTTGAGAAGACCTTTACAGCGTTCCCTTCGGGGTTTGCTACCGGCGTCACTCCCATGCTCTTCGGCTTGATAATTATACTGTTTCTTATCCTTGAACCAAGAGGTCTGGCACATCGGTGGACGCTTTTCAAGTCGGCTTACCGGCTCTGGCCGTTTTCGTACTAGCTGTCAGCATTCAGCCATCAGCATTCAGACTCCCCCATACCCCAGAAGCTGACTGCCGAGAGTTGAAAGCTTTTCAGGAACAAGGGTTTAGTTTGGCAAGGAGGGAACTTATGTAGACTTCTCAGAGACCGTAAAGCAATTCCGCACTGCAGGGCGTTGACCCTGCGTGCGGCCAAGGGACTCTGTCCCTTTGGAAACCCTGCATATTTTAACCCTGCGTCAAGAGCGCAGGGAGTTTACTTAACGTAAAAGTTCGAAATTTTCAGGAGGATACTATTATGAAAGGGAAAAAACTACTGTTTGCAATTCTGGCACTATGTCTGACACTTCTCGTGACCTGGCTGCCGCTTGCCTGCGCAAAACCGGCATCAGTTCCCCCCACCGCAAAGGTCATTAAAATCGGCCTGATGACACCTTCAACCGGCGTTGCTGCCGAGAAGGGCGCTCCGATGGGACATGCCAACCTGGATGCCATCAAATACGTAAACGATGAGCTTAGCTCATCGCTGGGATTCACTATCGAGCCTATCTGGCTGGACAGCGCCTACGATGCCGCCAAAGCCCTCACCATCGTCAAGAAATTCATGGATGACGGCGCCGTGCTGTTCGGTGTAGCCTCCTCAAAAGAAATGTCTGCTGTCATGGAGACCGCCAACCGCGCCGGATTCGCCGGGATAGCTAGCTTTGGCGCGCCCAGTCTGTACCGACCGCCCCAGCACATCTACGGACAACTGCCTGACTACGGCGACGATGCTCTGGCCTTTGCCGGGTACTACCTCAAGAATATCTGGAAAGGACCGGGCAAACCCAAGTTCGCGCTACATCTGTTGAATAACACTACCGGCTACGGCGCTCGCGATGCCTTCAAAGCCAAAGCCGACGAGCTGGGCATTGAGATTGTTTCCACCGATGAGCATGCCGCTACCACCACCTCCGAAAGGGATTCCCTCACCAGAATCAAGTCCAGGAACCCGGACGTGCTCTATATCTCCAGCACGCCGGCCCCCACTGCGGTCATCATCAAAAATGCTAAAGAACTGGGCATGCTGCCCGGAACGCTGGTTGCTTCCGGACATGCCGGCATGACCAAAGCCCTGGTTGACCTGGGAGGCGCCGATAATGTTGAAGGCGTCTACGGCATATTCCCCACCGTAAACTGGAACGATAACGTACCCGGCATGGCCAAGGTGAAGGAATACGCCCAGAAACTCCATCCTTCCGATGTGGGAAACATGGACTACATCACTTCCTGGTCGCAGAGCCTTATCATGGTCGAGGCTCTGAAGCTGGCGGTAAAGAACGCCGGATTTGACGTGGTTGCCAAAGGCGACGCGAAAGCATGGGCAGCAGTCGAAACCCAGGGCTTGCAGAAGCTTTCCAAGTACGATGTCGGCGGACTGCACGGGCCGGTAAGCTATACGCCGGGCGATAACAGGCTGGCCAGAGCAGTACGCGTCTTCCAGATTAAGAAGGGCGTAATCACTCCTGTCAGCGACTGGGTGGAAGCGCCAATGGTAAAATACGAAGACTTTTCCTGGTTTAAGTAAACCAAGATTAAAATAAGGTCAAAGTTTAAAAATATTTCCGGTGGTTCAAATAAAGAAGAGGCTGTCCGGAAATAGCAAGCTGTCATTCTGGCGGAGGTCAGAATCCAGATATCGCCTTTCCCCGCCACCTGGATTCCAGCTTTCGCTGGAATGACAAACTTTGGATTTTACCCTTTTTTGACAACCTCACTTCGTAATGGCGAGTTGTTTAAACCATGCTCAAACTGAACAATATCGAAGTCACCTATCTCAATGTCATCAGGGTGCTGCACGGCGTATCGCTCGATGTAGAGGATGGCGCTATTGTCGCTCTGCTGGGTGCCAACGGCGCCGGCAAAAGCACCACCCTCAAAGCAATATCCGGGCTTTTGCGTGTTGAAGAAGGGGAAGTGACCGATGGCAGCATCGAGTTCAACGGGCAAAGGATAGACAAAAAAAGCGCCGAGGAGATAGGCAAGCTGGGCATCATCCAGGCGCTGGAGGGGCGGCGCGTCTTCGAGCACCTTACCGCTGAGGAAAACCTGCTGGTAGGCGCATACTACAACAAGGACCGCCGCGCGGTTAAGTCTGACCTGGAGATGGTCTATAACTATTTCCCCAGGCTCAAGGACCTCCGCCGGAATACCGCCGGCTATCTCTCCGGCGGCGAGCAGCAGATGCTGGTCATCGGGAGGGCGATGATGGCCAGGCCCAGGCTGATGATGCTGGATGAGCCCTCGCTGGGACTTGCCCCCAAGCTGGTCGAGGAGATATACAACATCATCCAGCGCTTCAACACGGAGCAGAAAACATCGGTGCTGCTGGTGGAACAAAATGTCAGGATAGCCCTGAGCATCGCCCACTATGGATTCGTAATGGAAAACGGGCGCATCGTGCTCAACGGCACGGCGGACTTCCTGAGAAACAACGAGGATGTCAAAGAGTTTTACATGGGACTTTCCGCCATGGGCACGCGGAAGAGCTACCGGGAAGTGAAACACTACAAGAGGCGAAAGCGATGGCTGTAAAACAAAAATCGGGCGAGTATTATGATGACTTGGAGATAATGTCTCCCGAAGCCAGAGTAAAATATCTCAACGAGAGATTGAGCAGAACTGTGAGACACGCCTACCGCCACGCGCCCGTAGTCAAACTGACCTTCGACAAAGCCGGCATTTCCCCGTCTCAAATCCGCACGGTAAAAGACCTCGAAAGGGTCCCTATTCTCAGGAAAACCGACCTGATAGAGCTACAGCGCGCCAGCCCGCCCTATGGCGGTTTCCTCGCCATTCCCCCGGAAGACATCGACCGGGTGTTCATCTCTCCCGGCCCGGTGTATGAGCCAATCCAGCATCCGCGCATCCATTGGTTCGCCAAAGCCTTCTGGGCGGCGGGATTCAGAAAGGGAGACGTGGTCATCAACACGTTTACCTACCACATGTCACCCGCCGGTATTCTTTTCCACGAGGCTATCAGGGACTGCGGGGCCACTGTTGTAGTTGCGGGCACAGGCAACACGGAAATCCAGATTCAGACCATGCGGGACCTGAAGGTCACAGGGTTCGTGGGGACGCCCACCTACCTGATGACCGTCATCAAGCGTGCCGAAGAGCTGGGACATAACTTCCAGAAGGACTTCTCCGTGCGGCGCGCCTGGTGGACGGGAGAGATGGTCACGCCCTCCACGCGCAAAATTCTGGAGGAAGAGTACCGCATTCACACCTCGCAGGCTTATGCCGTCACCGAGCCGGGAGGTGCTATCGCCTATGAGTGCCACCGGAAGTCCGGGATGCACTTCATGGACGAATACGTGCTGGAAATAGTCGACCCGGAGACGGGAAAGCAGCTTGGCCCCGGCGAGACCGGCGAGATAGTGGTCACCCCCATTCACAACAAGGTGTGGGGGCTTATTCGCTTCGGGACGGGGGACATGTCATCGTATGTCACGGAACGGTGTCCCTGCGGACGCACCGCTCCCAGGCTCACAGGCATCGTCGGCAGGGCGGGCGATGCGGTAAAGGTGAGGGGCATGTTCGTGGTCGCCAGGCAGGCTCAGGAGGTGGTGCTCGGCTTCGAGGCGGTCTCCCGGTTCCAGTTAGCAGTGAGCCGCACCGGAGAGCGAGATGAGCTTACCCTCAAGCTCGAACTGAAGAACGAAAACATCGACCGGGCGAAGCTATCCGCCGAACTGAACCAGAAGTTCCAGGAACTGTGCCGCGTCAAGCTCGACAGGATAGAGTTTGTAAGCAAAGACACTCTCCCTGAAAAGCGCCAGGTAATTGTAGACCAGAGGATGTGGAAGTAGACGAAATATCAAAATTCAAAGGTCAAAGGTCAAAGGTCAAAATTTAGCCCTGCCGCCCCACCTGGATTCTGGTTTTCGCCAGAATGACAGGCTCCTCCTAGTGCTCTTCTCCCAGGTAGGCTGAGATAACCTGTGGATTGGTCTTTATCTCATCGGGGGTGCCTTCCGCGATTTTCCGACCGAAATCAAGCACCGCAATGCGGTCGGCCAGGTCCATAACCACCCCCATATCATGCTCAACCAGCACGATGCAGCGCACGCCATCCCGCAAGGCCGGCGTATTGGGATAGGTCTCGCCCTGCCCCTCGAATATATCGACAATGAAGCGGGCAATGTCCTCTTTCTCTTCCAGGTTCATGCCGGCCATCGGTTCATCGAGGAGGAGGACTCTGGGTTCAAGCGCCAGCGCCCTTCCCAGCTCGACACGCTTGCGCATTCCATATGGCAAAGTGCCCACCACCTTCTTCCTGATTGGCTCAATCTCCAGGAAATCGATGATATCCTCCGCTTTGGCGCGGTGCTCTACTTCCTCGCTGTGCGCCCGCCCGAAGTAGAGCGCGCTGCTAAGGAAGTTCTGCTTCATGAGGACATGCCGGGCGGCCATGATGTTGTCCAGGGCGCTAAGGCCGGTATATAGCTCGATGTTCTGGAACGTCCTGCCCAGCCCGAGCCTGGCTGCCCTGTCAGGCCGGATGCGGGTGATTCTACGGTCTTCGTAATAAATCTCACCTTTCTGGGGTTTGTAGAAGCCATTCAGGCAGTTGAGGACACATGTTTTGCCCGCGCCGTTGGGGCCGATAATTGCCAGAATTTCGTTCTCTCTGATATCGATGCTGACATCGCTGAGGGCTTTCACGCCGCCAAAGGAAAGCGAGAGGTCCTCGATTCTTATCTTGAGCGGATGGTCCACGACTGCGGGAGCGGTCAACCTGCGCCTCCCGTGGAAGACCCTTCCCTGGCTTCCTCGGCAAGAAGCTTCTCCTTGTAATGATGCAGCTGGGAGCAGCCGAGTCCCTCGCAGCCAAGCTGGCGGTTCATCTCTTTGCCACGTGTCCTGAGCCGCGCGCATGCCTCGGAATCAGGCTTGCCGTACTTGTCGAAGCCGACGCATTTCATCGACCAGTCGCTTTTGACCAGTAGTGTGACTTCATCACAGACGGCATCACAGTAAATGGTGGTTGCGGTTATCTTCCAGTCTACCATGCCTGCTTGATTTCACTCCCTTCAGCGCTATCATAATAACATTGTCAGGCTTGAGCAAGCAAGAAGGCAGATATTAGAGCGTCCCCGCAAAACTGCCATGCTGGAGCGTAGCGAAACCCGCCAATCACCATTCCTCCGAAATAGAATTTGTCATTGCGAGACCCTTCCGCAGAAGGTCGAAGCAATCTCTAATTATCGCAGTCCGTAGCAGGAAGTCCATGCATGAGATTGCTTCGGGCTGTACCCTCGCAAAGACATTTTCATCCTTCGTGATCCTTCAGCCGAAGGATTGCTAAAAGTTATGACAAAAGTCTCTTGACACAATAGAACATTAGTGCTATTATGCGGAAAAGGAAAAGCGAACATCGCTATTTGTTTCCCCATTTTTAAATATTTACGCACAAAACCAAAAATTTAGCTTCAAAAAACATTTGTTTCCACGGCAAAACAAATATTCGTCTCAATGATTATGTCAAGAGTAACCTCGCCTTTCCGGTTATGGGAGGATTGAAATGCTCCTTAGTCTCCCTTTTCCAAAGGGGGAACGTGTAGACGGATGATTCTAAGCCTTCTATATCCAGGTGTGTGTTTATTGTCAAGAGAATGGACAAACTTCGGGGATACATTAACACTTGCAATCTTACAGCTACGAGGATAAAATGAAACCATCTAAAACTTATAGGAGACAGAGCAGTGACAATGAGTACCATCCAGCACAGTCGAGAAGAAATCCTTTCCTTGATGCAGAGCATCCCCGTAGCCGCCATCGCTACATCCGCGGGAGAGAAGCCGCGAATCCGCATGATGCACTACGCGGTCGATGAAAACTTCAACATCTACCTGGCAACGATGAAAGGCGACCCCAAAACGGTGCAGATGACCAACTATCCTTCGCTTTCGCTGCTGATTCACAAGGACGGAGGCGACATCAACGAGTCGCGGGAGGTGGAAATCACGGGCAAGGCCGTCTTCGTCAAGGACGCAGTCGAGAGGGAACAGGCGCTTGCCCTGACCGCCAGAACATCGCCGGTGGTGAAGTATCTGACCGAGACGGGCAATGCCAGCGTGCTCGATTGCATCAAGGTGCTTCCGGATACAGTGAAATACCGCATCTTCAAGGAGATTGTCCAGGGAATGCCGCCCACCGTGGTGGAGTTCCCTCAGAATCGCCGGGTGGTGAGCGACTGGCATCTCATCGGGATGAAAATGAAAAGCTGGATAATGGCAGTCAGACCTTCTTCCCTGACGGCCAGCATGGTGCCGATACTCCTGGGCACGGCCATCGCCTGGCTCACAACGGGCACCCTTTTCGGGGGGCTTTTCCTACTGACATTGCTCGCCGGACTGCTGATTCAGGCGGGCACCAACATTTTCAACGACTACTTCGACCATAAGAGCGGCAACGATGAGGTCAACCGCGAGTTCGTGCGTCCCTTCAGCGGAGGCAGCCGCGTCATCCAGCTCGGACTTTTAACCCCGGTCGAAGCGCTGGTAGGGGCTATCCTGCTGTGTTCTCTCAGCGCCGCAATCGGCTTCTATCTGACCTGGGCCAGGGGGCCTGCCATTCTCGGCCTGGGGATGGTCGGGCTTCTCTGCGGCGTATTCTACACCGGCGGTTTCAACTGGGCCAAAAGAGGCATCGGCGAGCTTCTGGTCGGACTTAACTTCGGCGTCCTGATGACACTGGGAGCATACTATGTTCAGGCGCAGAGTTTCAGCCTGATACCGGTTATCGCTTCTATTCCGGTATCCCTTCTCATCATCGCCGTGCTTTACATCAACGAATTTCCGGACTATACCGCCGATAAACAGGTGGGGAAGAACACGCTGGTAGTCAGGCTGGGACGCCAGAGGGCCGTCGCCCTGTACATGGCTATTATGATAGGCACATATGTCTCCATCATTATCGGTGTTGCTGCCGGCGCCTTGCCCGTGGCCGCTCTGCTGGGAATGGTGACGCTGCCCCTGGCAATAAGAGCGATACGGTACGCGAGGGCGCATCACTCAAGCTCTTTCGACCTTGTGCCGGCGAATGCCCTCACCGTAACCGGACATCTTGCCACCGGGCTGCTTTTGACCCTGGCTTTTGTCTGGCAGGCGCTCGGCAAAGGCGGACTGGCTTACATCCTGATTATTGCCCTTTTGTTCGTGGGGCTGGTATTCTGGATGTACCGCTACATCGAGAGGCAAAAGACCATTTTCTTCGGGCTTAAGCAGGCGATAGGCAGCAGATAGGGGAAAATCCTAAATACTAATATCTAAAC
>JACPPQ010000166.1 GCA_016190925.1 Chloroflexota bacterium
ACGCAGAGCCTGCCTGAGCCTGCCCTGAGCGAAGCCGAAGGGTACCTGATACGGGGGTCAATGCCCTGCAGTGCGGAATTGCTTTTACGGTTCTCTCCGTTGATAAGAAATACCTGTGCCCACCAGAGCCAGTTTCCTGTGCCCTTTAACCGGTATATCCAGTGCCTGAGGGCGTGGCGCGTTCAGGTAGCCGGTGTAACTGCACTGAAGGCATTCCATGTACCAATCGCCGTCTTCCCTGCTGAGGAAGACGTCTCCTCCGCACCGTGGGCATCCTTTCAATTTCCACATTTGCCGCCTCCTTTTCCAGCATATGCTGGGTTTATTGGTGAACTGCTTTCTCTGGACGCGAGTCTGGCAGAGCGAGTGAAAATCAGGGCTGCCAGAGCCTGGCTTTTCCGTGACAGGTTATCTAAAGTCAGCAGGCCGAGAAATCTCCCGTTCTGCACTACCGGCAGCACTTCAAGACCATTGCTGGCCATTGTCTCGACCGCTTTCATTAAATCGACACCGGGCGATATTAAAGGCAGATGATTGCTCATCAGCTCTCCGGCAAAGACTCTGACCGGGTCACGGGCGGTAGCGACGACGCCGACTACGATGTCCCGCTCTCTGATTATGCCGCGAAATTTGCCATGGTCGCAGACCGGGATGACATGCCGCCCCATTTGCAGCATTCTCTGGGCGACCTCAATAACCGGGACTGTGGGAGCTACCGCAACCATGTCGTTATCCATAACATCAGAAACCCTTGTCATCGAACTACCTCCTCAAACCATCAGGCCGCCAAAAGAACGCGCTTAAGGTATACTATATGGGTTTTTCTGAAACGATGAAATTAGTAAACTTACGTAATTGGGTTAAAAAAAGCCCTTAGTTTTATTGGAGTTTGAGGAGTCGATGGAAGGATGCTTAAAAGAGGGGCCGCAATTACGCAGGCAGCTAGAAAAGCAGGATACGGGCGTCAACGACTGCATAGCCTGTTTTCAGGGCTTTGACCGGATTGAGGTCCAGTTCCTTTATCTGAGGCAAGTCTTCTGCCATCCTTGAAACTCTCAGGAGAAGCTGCTCAAGCGCCTTGATATCGGAGGGTTCGGCCCCGCGGAAGCCTTCAAGGAGGTGATAGGCTTTGACGGAGCGCACCATGTTGCGGGCATCGACGTCGGTGAGCGGGTGTATACGGAAGGCAACATCCTTGAAGAACTCAGCGTAAATTCCGCCCATGCCGAACAGAATCAGGGGGCCAAAAGAGGGGTCCTGAGTTATGCCAACGATGACCTCTACTCCCTCGGAGACCATTTGCTGGATAGTTACCCCCTCCATTAGACTTCCCATTTTCATGCCGTTCATTTGCTCCTTGATTTGCCGGAAAGCACGCTCCACCTCTTTTGCTGAGTGGAGGTCAAGCTTCACGCCACCCACATCGGACTTATGGGTAACAGCCGCAGACATGAGCTTAACCGCAACGGGATAGCCCAGCTCTCTGGCAACTTCAGCAGCCTGCTCGATGGTCCTGGCTTGTTTCGAGGGCACGGTGCGTATGCCGTAAGCATCCAAAAGTTCGCTGACAGACTGCGCGTCCAGCCACACGGGACGTTCCTTTGCCCGCTCAATGGCGGATTTGACAATTTGCTCCCCGCGAATCTTATCGATGCCGTGCGGAAATCTGACGGAGCCTTTGGGCTGTGCGAGCCACTCATTGTACTCGCAGGCTTTAGAGATGGCGGTGGCCGTGGCTTCAGGAAAGGCAAAGGAGGGAACACAGCATCCCTCTTGAGAACCTAGCTCGATAGCGGCGCCGCGCACACCCATGAATGAAGCCACCAGGGTCTTGCCCTGCTCGCAGTACTGCGGTGAAAGCTCACGGATGGCGGCAGCCACAGCTTCAGGCTGGATAACGATGGGCGGAACAAAAACGACGATGACAATGTGTATTCGCTCATCCTGAAGCAGAAGCTGCATGGCCTTGCCATAATGTTCGGCGGTGGCCTCAGCCGTCATGTCGATGGGGTTGGCGAGGCTGGAGCGCTCCGGCAGAAAATTTCTGAGTCCGGAAAGAGTGGCCTGGGAAAGAACGGGTAACTCGAGGCCCCGGGCGGCACAGGCATCGGCGGTGAGAATGCCCGGACCTCCACCGTTGGTAAGAATGGCAACATTTCTGCCCCGCGGCACGGGCTGGTTGGTCAGCAGGTTGGCAACATCGAAGAGTTCTTCCAATGTGTCTACCCGGATGATGCCTGCCTGAGCAAACAGCGCCTCCGAGGCTACGTCCGCAGTGGCCAGCGCCCCTGTATGAGAAGCGGCAGCCCGCGAACCTGCCGGAGTGCGCCCGCTCTTGACTGCGATGACAGGCTTTTTCCGCGTGAGGTTACGAGATATGCGAACGAATCTCCGGGGATTGCCGAAGGACTCCAGGTAAAGCAAGATGACATCGGTGGCGGGGTCCTGCTCCCAGTACTCCAGGAGGTCATTGCTGGAGACATCGACCCTGTTTCCCAGGCTGACAAACGACGATATGCCGATGTTCAGTGTGCGTGCGTATTCCAGTATGGCCAGTCCCAGAGCGCCGCTCTGGGTGCTGAAAGCAACCTTGCCTGCGGGAGGGAAAACAGGCGAGAAGGTGGCGTTCATATTTACCAGAGGGTCGGTGTTGATGACTCCCATGCAGTTGGGGCCGATGAGGCGCATTCCATAGCGGCGTACGGTTTCAAACAATCTCTCTTGCCTTGCCACGCCCTCCCCGCCACTCTCCGCAAAGCCGGCTGAAATAACCACAATGCCCCGCACGCCTTTCTTACCGCATTGTTCCACCACCTGCTGCACTGTGTCCGCCGGCACAATAATGATGGCAAGGTCAACATTGCCCGGAATGTCAAGGACAGAAGGGTAAGCTTTTATCGAGGCCACTGCTTCGGCCTGCGGGTGAACCGGATAGACTACTCCGTTGTATCCCTGGCACACTAGGTCACGGAAGAGCTCGTTGCCGATGCTGCCCTTCCTGGTTGAAGCGCCGATAACGGCTATTGAAGAGGGGTTGAAAAAGACGTTAAGTGAATCTATGCTCACAGCTTTGCTTTCTTCAAATATAGTTCCTTCCGTCCCGTGTTTGGTAGCAGAATCCGCAGCCGGGTCCTTCATGACTCTGGTAAACTCCTGGACCGGTTTGTATCCGTCACTCCTGGATGCCTTCATTAAGACCTTTCTTCTCAACCCGAACAATCTTTAAGCCTGCCCCGTTCACAGCTTGCCCCAGCCTGCCCTGCCTGCCCGCCGTAGCCTTGTGCGTAGGCAGGAGCGAAGCCGAAGGGTACTTGATACGGGGGTGAGGGGTAGCTCCAATGTCACCCTCGTCCTCACTCCCCTTAAGAGAGAAAGGATTTGAAATGTAAAGGTATTTTTGCAACTAAGCGGCTAATTTTGTCACATGCCCTAAGCCACCGGTATAAGATAAAACCGGCCTGCCTCGCTGCGCTCTTTGACCAGCTCGGAGTGCATCAGGGCGGCAATCTGGGCATCCAGCTCCGCCTCGGAAAGCAGAAGCGCCAGTTTTACATCGTCCCGCGTGACTCTGCCCTTATCCTTTACAAGCCCGTAGACCTTCTTCTGAAGGTCAGTCAGTCCCTCTGTCCCCTTGAGGTTCTTCTGGTCCCTGATGCGGGTAGCGGTATAAGTGGCCCAGGGGTCACAGCCCTGGAAATGCAAGCCGAGCTCCATATAGCATTCCTCGCATACCGTCCGCCCCTGGTAGGAGAAGCTCTCTCCCTCTTTGATTTCGCTGCCGCATCTATCGCACTTCACTGGACACCTCCTTGAGAGTATGCTTTTCATTACCGAAAGACAGGAGACCATTGCTTTATTTAAGCACTTTTTATCGTCCTGTGGAAGAGGCTGGTACCTGTTGCACAAATTTAGCACCCAATTTGCAGGGAAAGCGTAATAATGTTTGCCTCTCGACCCCCTTCACTAATGTTGCGGAGGGCGGGCTTTTATATGGGGCAAGCCAACTTATTCTTACGCTGGCTCATGCAAATAAGCACCAGGTATCGTGTAACGCAGTTTTTGTTACTCGCACAGGTCTTTCAGGGAAGGATGCTGTCCAGGATATAAACAAGCGTCACATGGTATCAGTAAGTTCCCCTGACCGGCTCCTCTCCAGGGTGCAGTTTACGCCACTTTTCCAATAACTGCTCCTTGGTCTCCTTGAAGCGGGGGTCAGGGTGACATGCATCCACCGGGCAAACCTCCGCACAGCGTGAGGACATGTGCGAGCCGACGCACTCAGTGCACCGCTCTGGATTGATAATGAATATCGTATCGCCCTCACTTATTGCCCGGTTGGGACATTCCGGCTCACACGCCCCGCAGCTGATGCAGTCCTCGGTGATATAATAGGCCACTTGTTTTCTCCTTCCAATTTTTGAAATAAGCCTTCCACCTTCCGGTTAGTTTTGGCCCACCACTTTTCGCAGAGCTTCAAGTGCCTTATCGTAATCGGGATGCTGGGCAACCTCCTTGACATACTCCACGTAGCGCACAGTATCGTCCGTATCGATAATGAAGATGGCACGGCTATGCAATCGCAGGTCTTTGATGAGCACGCCGTAAGCCCTGCCGAACGAGGCATCGCGGTAATCTGAAAGCGTCTTCAAGTTCTTGATGCCGTGAGCGCCGCAGTAGCGCGCCTGGGCAAAGGGCAAATCCATGCTTATGGTATAGATAACTACATCCCTGAACTTGCCGGCTTCCTCCTCGAACCTCCGGGTCTGAAGGTCGCAAATGCCGGTATCCAGTGAATGTAGCACGCTTAAAAGCCTCACTTTGCCTTTGCTGTCTGTGAGCCGCACCTCTGTCATATCCGTAGCGATGAGGGTGAAAGGCGGAGCTTTTTGCCCAACCCTGACTTCAGGTCCTTCCAGAATTACCGGTTTCCCTTTCAAGGTGACAGCTACCTTTGTCTGTTGCATATCAGACCTCCCACATGCGAACTAATAAGGTTAAATATGTCGCAAACCCGCATCACTAAGTATAGAGGTCTTTTTCAGAAAGAGGGTATTCGTAGGCTTACGTAATTGACGTGGAAAACACCCGTAATTTTGAGGGTAGGGTTAAAGAACAGAAGGTGCAGGGCATTCATTCTGACTCTACTGCGGCGTCTCCGTGTTATCCAGCATTTCACGGTAGGCTTCAATGGCAGTCTGGGAGAGTGGCGGGCTGAAATAGCTGCGCCCGGCCATCGCCTCCCTTACGCCATGGACCAGGCATTTCGGAGCGGACTCCTTGAGAACGTAAGCCCTTGCCCCGGCCAGGAGCGCCTCCAGGGCATATGCCGGGTTTCCATACATCGAAAGCATGACAATGCAGGTCTCCGGCGATTCTTTCCTGACACGCCTGGCTACCTCAATGCCGTTCATATCTTCCATCAAGAGGTCAAGGACCAGCACGTCCGGCTGCAGACGTCTGGCGAGAGAGAGTCCCTCAATGCCTCCATCCGCTTCACCAACAATCTTGAAATCCGGCTCCGAGCCAAGCAATGTACGCACACTGTCTCTCACGAGCCGGTGGTCATCCACCAGCATTACCGTTGTCATAGCCTTCTCCAATTTCTTCCCGGAAATCGACCCTATCATACCAGTAGCTCCCTGGGAAGCCTGTTTCATGCGTATCTATTATCAAATTACCCCTTCTATATTTTCATTGTATGTGGTTTCCGGCTACGAGCGGTATTAGTAGGGATACGTAATTGATGTGCGGAATTGCCCGTATTTCGTGATGTAAGCTTACGGAGTTAATCAGAACTGTTGAGGTTATTTGGTTGGAAATACTGTGTTTTATCTTAGTGCGACCAGGAATTGCAGCGAAGGACTAAATTATTTTTTGAGGAAACAAATCGAAGCTAATTGACCACGACAAAACTTGCTTGACACAATAGAACTATTGTGCTAATATATTCTGACGGGAAACGAATCAAGGCTGAATAGATAGGGGGATTTGTTTTTCTAGTTATGTCTAGTTGAGGCTAATTCCGGTTGACATAATTATTTTTCTTGATTCGTTTTTGTAGATAACTTATGTGAAGTGGAGGCTAAAACGGACTGGTGAAAATATTCGTTTTGATTCGTTTTTGGCGTAAGTTATGTCAAGTATAACTCAAAACTCATCCGCCTCTAGTGTCGCGTCAGGTGAATTGATGCCAGATTGATATGCCGTTTTCCTCTGTCATTCCCAGCGAAAGCGGGGAATCCATGAAGCAATAGCCTGGATTCTCCGCCCCGTATCAAGTACGGGGCAGGCTCTACGCGGAGAATGACAATAACATGGGGAAAGTGATTAGCTATTAGCCTGACAGGACACTAGTCATGTATCTCTCAAATAGCCTTACACGTGGCATCTCTCCCCTTGCGGGAGAGATGTAAAGCCTGCCCTGAGCGAAGCGAATGGGTGA
>JACPPQ010000171.1 GCA_016190925.1 Chloroflexota bacterium
GCCGAAGGGTACCTGATACGGGGAGCTTGTCCCGTACTCGATACGAGCCTGTCTCAGAATAGTAAGTTTTTACCTATTTTCTTTCCGGTGGCATCCGCCCCTGGCGGACCTGTGAGCCGTTGATTTTTATCCTTTCCCAGCATTTTTATCGAATTCTGAGACAGGCTCTAAACACCGTAGGGGCGAACCCCCTGTGGTCGCCCGGTTTCAGGGCAGTTGAGTTCTCCTTTCCTACTTAACATAACTTACGCAAAAAACGAATCAAAAAACGTTTTTCTCTTTTCGGTTTTTAGCCTCAACTTTACATAAGTTATCTACAAAACGAATCAATCCCAAATGATTATGTCAACCGATTTTAGCCTCAACTTAACATAACTCTAAAAACGAATCCCCCTATCTATCCAGCCTTGATTTGTTTCCCGTCAAAACATAATAGCACAACTGTTCTCTTTTGGCAAGCAACTTTTGTCGTAAAAACACCCTCACGTTGCACTTTTCACCGCCTGAGTTTAGAATTGCTTGCATGAAATACGATTTCGACCTGGTGTGCGACCGCAGCGGCACCGACTGCGTCAAGTGGGATGTTCAGGCGGTATTCGGACGCCGTGATATTATCCCGATGTGGGTTGCCGATATGGACTTCCCTGTCGCCGTGCCCATTGTCGAGGCACTAAAGAAACGCGCCGAGCACCGGTTCTTTGGATACACGCGTCCGGGCAAAAGCGTCTTCGAGTCCGTTACCGAGCGGATGCAACGCAAGTTCAACTGGAAAATCGAACCTGAGTGGGTGGTGTTCACTCCGGGCGTCATCCCGGCGCTAAACGTGGCTGTCAGGGCTTTTACCCACCCCGGTGATGAGGTCATCCTGCAATCGCCGGTCTATCACCCCTTCTATCCGGCAGTAACCTCAAGCGGCTGCCAGATAGCGATAAATCAACTGAAACTCATCAATGGCCGCTATGAGATGGACTATGAAGACCTCAGACAAAAGTTTTTGCCAAAACAGGGATTGAGGCCCGGTCCCAACCGCATCAAGGCCGTCATGCTGTGCAACCCGCATAACCCCGTGGGGCGGGTCTGGAACAAAGATGAACTCACCCTGCTGGGGGAAATTGCCATCCGGGGCGAGTCGGCGGTTATCTCCGATGAAATACACTGCGAACTGCTGTTCAAGGGCTATAAGCATACCCCTTTTGCTTCCATCTCGACGGAGTTCGAGCAGAACTGTGTAGTCTGCATGTCTCCCAGCAAGACCTTTAATCTACCCGGCTTGAGCATCGCTTCCATCATCATCCCGAACAAAAAGCTCCGCGAGGCCTTTATCGCCGCTGGCACAGGTATCCTTTCACACCCCACCATCTTCGGCCAGACGGCGCTCGAAGCGGCTTACCGCTTCGGGGATGAATGGCTCGAACAGGTGCTCTATTACCTGCAAAGGAACCTGGAATACGCCATTGAGTATTTCGAGAAAAGAATTCCCAGAATCAAAGTCGTGAAACCGGAGGGGACGTACCTTATCTGGCTCGATTGCCGTGACCTGAACATGGATGCGATGGCTCTGAGAACGTTCATGCGGGAAAAGGCAAGAGTTGGCATGGATGACGGCTTTATCTTCGGTCCGGGCGGAGGGGGTTTCGAGAGGATGAATATCGGTTGTCCCCGCGCCATTCTTCGAGAGGCGTTAGAGAGAATCGAAGCTGCAATGAACAGTTTGCCAGCCTAAATGACTTTTAAGGAGGACACAATGTACAAAGTAGTATGGCCCGGCGGCAAGAAGGTGGTGGGAACGGCCAGCTTTGCCAGGCGACTCGATACCCTGGAGGGCAAAACCATCGGCGAACTGTGGGACTACGTGTTCCGCGGCGATGAAGTCTTCCCCGCCCTCGAAAAGGCGCTGTCGAAGCGCTATCCCGGAATAAAGTTCGTGGGCTACAAAACCTTCGGCAATATCCATGGAGGAAACGAGGCAAAAGTAATAGCAGACCTCCCCGACCATCTTCGCAAGAACGGGTGCGATGCCGTGATATCCTCCATGGGATGCTGAGGGAGCTGCACGCCCGCGGTCGTGCGGGCAAGCGTAGCGGCTGAGAAGACAGGGGTTCCTTCTTCGTCCGTTGTCTGCGAGGGCTTCGCAATACAGGGGCGCACCACAGCCGCAGGCTTCGGGCTGCCCAACCTGCCTCTGGCCAGGTACCCCGGCGCCATCAATCTCCACAAGCCCGATGAGCTGCAAAAGAATGTCGAATCTATCCTCGCCGACCAGGTAATAAAAGGGCTGACCACGCAACCTGAAGAAGCCCGACCATCTACCGACCCCGAGCCGAGGGACATCGTATTCCAGGGGGACTTCGAGGGAGTCAACGAGTTCTTCTATAGGAACGAGTGGAGCGAGGGGATTCCCATTGTCCCACCCACCATCGAGAAGGTCGAGGAGTTCCTTAAGTTTACCGACCGCTCCGCGAACGAGGTGCTCGGCGTGCTATTGCCCACCAAGTCACAGGCAACCGTGTGGAACATCGCGGTCAACGGAGTGATGGCAGGGTGCCTCCCGGAGTACATGCCGGTACTGGTCGCGATGGTAGAAGCAATGGCCGACCCCAAATTCGGACAGGAACACCTGGGGCACACGCCGGGAACAGAAGTGTTGATTACCCTGAACGGGCCTATTATCAAAGAGCTTGGCTTCAACTACGAGCAAGGGGCGCTCCGCCCCGGATTCCGGGCAAACACCAGCACGGGACGCTTCTGGAGACTTTATCTGAGGAATGTAGCCGGATTCATGCCGCACAAGACCGATAAGGCGACCTTCGGGGGGACATGGAGGGTGGTACTGGCGGAGAACGAGGATGCTTTAGCCGAAATGGGCTGGCAGCCGATGAGCGTCGACCAGGGTTTCAAGGCTGGCGATAACGTCGTTACCGTCAGTTCGTGCACATCCACCGATTCGATTTACTCAGCAGGGGAACCCAGCCCGGAGCAAATCCTCGATAAGCTGGCTGCCCGCACAGTGGACATCCAGCTTTACCTGTTTGCCCTGTCCCTCATGGGACCCAGCGTCCGGCCGCAGCTTATCATGAGTCCCTCCGTGGCAGGAGCGGTAGCTAAGGGCGGATTCTCCAAGGCCGCTGTAAAGCAATATCTATACGAGCACGCGAAATTCCCCGCGACAAGGTTCGAGAGATTGCTCAAGAGTTTCGGGCCGTTATGCAAAGCTGCTGAGGAAGGCAGATTGCCGAAGGTCTACTGCGAGTCCACAAAGCCCGACCGGCTGGTCCCGATTGTGTGGTCGCCGGAGGATTTCATGCTCACTGTCAGCGGCGACCCCGGTAGAGATAACTGTTTTATCTGCGCCAATAACGGCTTCATAGGCTACCCCGTGAGCAAGAAAATAGACCTGCCGAAGAAGTGGAGGGAGTTGAGGAAATAGTGTTTTCGGGCAGCGAACAATACGCAACATGAAGAAAATCATATTGGCCTCGGCATCACCGAGAAGGAAAGGGTTGCTGGAACAAATCGGCATCCAGTTTGAGGTCGAAGCGAGCGATTACGAAGAGCATATCGACCCCGGATTGGAGCCGCACCGGCTTGCCCGAAAGCTCTCGCTCGAAAAAGCCATGGTAGTTGCGGACAGGCACAAAAATGTCATTGTCATCGCTGCTGACACCCTCGGAGTTCTGGACGGCAGAATACTGGGCAAGCCGCATACGGAGAGCGAGGCTCGAAGAATGCTGGAGACCATCAACGGCAAGTCCCATTCCGTGATTACAGGCTTCAGTATAATAGATACCGCTCAAAACAAGACCCTGTCCCGGTCAGTCGAGACAAAAGTCTACATCAAGAAACTGGCCCCGTCAGAAATCGAGGCTTATGTGAAATCGAAGGAGCCTTTGGATAAAGCAGGAGGCTATGCCATCCAGGGGCTGGGGGCAGTCATCATAGAAAGGATTGAGGGCGACTACTACAACGTCATCGGTCTCCCATTGAGCGCACTGGCAGAAGCCTTGAAAAAGTTCGGAATTAGTGTGCTGTAGAGGTATCTCCGGGAACTCCGGTAACAAAGGCGGCAGCGCTCTCCCCCGCCACATAGCCCGTAGAAAAGGCAGCCTGCAGGTTATAGCCGCCAGTCTCGGCATCGATGTCCAGCACCTCCCCGCAGAGGTATAGACCGGACACCAGGCGCGAGGACATGGTACGAGGCTCGACCTCTTTCAGAGAGACGCCGCCGGCAGTTACCATAGCGGAAGCCATTGGCAACGGGGCTTTGATGTTGAACCGCAATGATTTCAGGGCGCGCAGCAGACGTTCCCGCTCTTCGGAAACAATTTCATGGCCGCGTTTATCCGGCGGTATGCCAGTTATCTCCACGAACGGCTCAATTAACTTTTGTGGCAGGAGTCCATTGAGAATGTGGCGATAGCCCCGTTTGCCATACCGGTTGAAATCTCGCTGAAGCCGTTCCCGCAACTCTTTTTCGTTGAGCGCCGGTTTGAGGTCGATGGATACGCTGACAGTTCCCCGCTCAAGGGCATCGACTATTGCCAGGCTCATCTGGAGGGTAATCGGCCCGCCGAGGCCGAAATGGGTCATCATCATTTCACCCATGCGACTCTCTATGATGGGCGGACGCGGCCGCTTGCCCTTTATGCCGCGCCCTGAATCTTCGGTGGGCGTACTCGATGGGTCAATCTCATCCGCCACGCACTGGTATGCTGTCAGGCGCACATTGCGCAGGCTTACGCCCTGCATGCCCCTGGCACGGTCGATTTCACGTACAACCAGGGGAACCAGTGCCGGACGCAGCCGGACAATAGTGTGACCGACCCCCGCCGCCATGCGATAGCCATCGCCAGTTGAACCGGTAGCCGGAAATGACGCGCCACCGGTCGCCAGGATAACGGCTGCCGCAGAGTATGTTTTTTGACCACTTTGCACACCCACAACGCGCCCTTGGTCTACCAATATATCGGTTACCGGAACGCGAGTCTGCACCTGGACTCCGTTATCAGCCATGTATTTCTCGAAAGCCTTCACAACGTCTCGGGCATCATCGGAGGCGGGAAAGACACGTCCCCCACGTTCTCTCTTGGTCTCAACACCATAACGCTTCATCAACGCCAGCAAGTCATCCCGAAAATAAAGTTTGAAAGCGCTGTAAAGAAAGCGACCGTTTGCGCCATAGGCTTCAACGAACTCGTCCAGTTCCGCGGTGTTCGTCAGGTTGCAACGCGTCTTGCCACTGATGAGGATTTTCTTGCTGGGAGAATCGGTCTTTTCCAAGAGGAGCACGCCAGCGCCCGATTCGGCGGCCCGCGCGGCAGCCATCATCCCGCTTGCTCCGCCACCGACAACGATGATGTGTTTTTCATTCATAATCAATACCTACCGACAGATTGTGCTTTACCCTGTGCGAGCTTGTCAAGCGGTTTGACTTGTTTACCGCAATTCACGTACACTGTTGGTTAAACACGCCTGTGCAAATTCAGAACTAATAGGAGGTAGCTACCGGTGAAACTCGATATAGCTAATATGAAATACCAGGACTCCCGCAAATTTCTTATCAGCGCCATCACACCGCGTCCCATCGCATGGGTATCCACCATCGGGGAAAACGGCGTGTTCAACCTTGCGCCTTTCAGTTTTTTCTGCCCGGTGAGCTCCAACCCGCCAATGCTGGGTTTTAATGCCAACTCGAATAGAGACGGCACCAAAAAAGATACCCTCAGGAACATCGAATTCGCCAAAGAATACGTTATCAATGTGGTCAATGAGGAGCTCGGCCAGCAAATGAACCAGTCATCCCAGGAATATCCTCCTGACGTAAGCGAGTTCAAAGAGGTTGGCCTGACACCCATAAAAGCCGACCGTGTCAAGGCGCCGCTGGTGGCTGAAGCGCCCGTCAGCATGGAATGCCGTCTGACGCAGATTCTGGAGTTCGGCAAGGAAAGAAAGTCCTACTTTATCATCGGAGAGCTCCTCATGGCCCACGTAAAAGATGAGCTATGGGTGAACGGGCAAGTAGACCAGACCAAGCTAAGGAGTATCGCCAGGATGGGAGGAGAGTGGTTCTGTCGCACCAGGGACGTTTTTGAGTTGAAGCGACCATATCCTTATCCTTAGCCCACTGCAATAACCAAATAACCAAAGGTTTATAGCATTGGAATTTGGTGATTGGCATTTGCTTGTAGCCTGCCCTGAGACTTCGGCGTGAGATCAGTCGAACGCTTGTCGAAGGGATTTGGTGTTTGGCACTTGGAATTTATTCCGATGTTATCGGGATTGGTTCTGGCTTGTCCACGTCAAGGTGTGCATATTTATTTCAGAATGCCAGAGTTGAAAAGTAACGGAGGCTAAATAATGGCGAAGAAGCCAAGATATGAAAAGCTGTTCGAGCCGGGGAAAATCGGGAAAATAGTGACCCGCAACAGAATAATGATGGCGCCCATGAACCTCAATTACACCGAAGACCCTTACAGATTTTCGCAGCGCTACATAGATGCCATCGAGGCGCGGGCCAAAGGCGGAGTGGGGACAATCATAACCGCCCATGTCAAAGCGGAGAGCGAGATAGACCCCTATCCGGCTGCCGGGATGCCTGCCGCCCTCGACAGAGAAGCCAATTTCAGGATTTTTGCGGAACTTGCCGAGGCTGCCCACAGGTACGGTGCTAAGATTATTCTTCAACTCTCGGCAGGCACCGGTCGCCTGGCCGATGTGGCAATTCGAGAAAAATGGCCGGCATCACCTTCAGCATTGTCCATGCTGCTCTATCCTCACCTGTTCACACGGGAGCTGACCATCGGAGAGATATCGGCGCTGGTGGAAGCTTACGGCAAGGCAGCGGGGAAAGCCAGGGCGGCGGGGTTTGACGCCGTAATGGTGCACTGCGGAGGCAGCTACCTCATCGGCCAGTTCTTAAGCGCTAAATGGAACAAACGCACAGACAAATACGGCGGAAGCCCAGCGGCAAGGATGCGGTTTATGGAGGAATGCATCGAAAGCGCCAGGAGCATGGCGGGAAGGGATTTTCCCCTCCTGGCACTGGTAAGCGCTCACTCCATGCTGGAGGGAGCCTTCGAGCCGGAAGAGGCAAAACCGATTGCCAGACGGCTGGAGGAACTGGGCATAGCTGGACTGCTGCTGCGCACAGGCTCGTACGATTCCAGAGACTGGATAATCCCACCCATCTATTATCCCCGTGGTTGCCGGACGCCCTATACCCAGCCTGTCAAAGACGCGGTCAGCGTGCCGGTCATCATCGACGGGAGAATCGATACCCCCGAAGTCGCGGAGAAACTCCTGATGGAGGGGAAGGCAGATTTCATCGGCCTGGGCAGGCCCCTGCTCGCCGACCCCGATTGGGCGAAGAAAGCGGAACAGGGAAGGCCGGATGACATCCGGACCTGCATCGTCTGCAACGAATGCTATAACCGGGTGCTCAGTCGAAAGTACGCAAAGTGCGCCGTGAATCCCGCTCTTAGCAGAGAAAGAGACTACCGGTACTTGCCAGCTTCCAATCCCAAGAAGGTGATTGTGGTTGGCGGCGGCCCCGGTGGAATGAGAGCGGCTACCGTAGCAGCTTTAAGGGGTCATAAGGTTACTCTGTATGAGAAAACCCCTCGACTGGGCGGGAACATGATAGCCGCGTCCTCCCCTGAATTCAAGATGCCAATGAGGCCGATAATAGGATGGATGGCTGAAGAGGCTAAGAGAGCCGGAGCAAAAATTGAGCTCGGAAAGGAAGTGACAGCAAAGACGCTCATCGGACTCAAGCCGGACACAGTGATATTGGCTACAGGGTCGGCGCCCTGGCTTCCTGACATACCCGGCATCAAGGGGAAGAACGTGACAACCGCCGTGGCCGTGCTGCTGGGCAAGGCTAAGATTGCAGACGATGTGGTTGTGGTTGGAGGAGGGCATGTCGGCTGTGAGACCGCCCTGCACCTGGCCCGGATGGGTAAAAAGGTAACAATCATCGAGATGCTGCCGGACATTGCCCTGGATGCGGGCGGAATGGACAGAGCTGCCCTGATGAAGCTGCTTCCCGAAGCCGGAGTCAAATGGTCGGTTTGCATGAGATGTGTGTCTATCGGTAAGACAGGAGTAATGGCCTGCGACAAAGATGGGGTAAATCATAAGTTCAAAGCGGGGTCGGTGGTGCTGTCCGTCGGCATGGTGTGCAACGATGCCCTTTATGAAGAGGTGAAAGGCAAGGTTGCGGAACTCTACAAGATTGGAGATGCGGTCCAGTCCCGGAAGGTGTTCGATGCCGTGCATGACGGCGAGGCTATTGCCAGCCTGATATAGGATAATGCCCTGCAAAGCACCTAACAGACTGCTTTGAAGCCCTGCTGAGGCGATGACGACAAAATCCGCTTGACAATATAGGACAAATGTGCTAATATGTTTTGACGGGAAACGAATCAAGGCTAACCAGATAGAAATATTCGTTTTTAGAGTTATGTAAAGTGGAGGCTAAATTGGGCGGGTGAAAATATTCGTTTTGATTCGTTTTGCATTTTTGTTATGTAAAGTGGAGGCTAAAAACCGGACATAAAAAAACCGTTTTTGATTCGTTTTTTGCGTAAGTTATGTAAAGTATAACTCAAAACTCATCCGCCTGAGGCGAGCGCCACCGAAGAAAAGCAGGGCGGGCGGGTCCGAGACCCGCCCCTACACAGTATTTTGGGGGGATGACAGTTGGGGTGAAGGATTCTCCGCCTGGGGCGGACAAAAATAAAAACCAAAGCTTAAAAGTTAAAACCAAGCCAAGGTCTAAAGACGTTGGTTACGGATTGCTTCGTCCCGCCAAAGGCGGGCGGACTCGCATATGACGGGGCGTAGGGTGGTGGGTTACGCTAACGCTCCACCCACCCTACAACTGCCGCAAGGGAGATGGAGGATAGTCCTCATGCCTTTAGAGTTCTATTTCCTTGAGGTCGGGGGATATTATCAGTTTCGGCTCGGTGATTGCCTGGACCTCGTTAACCGTCCATCCTGGCGCGAGCTCTTTGAGAAGCAGCCCCTCTTCTGTTACTTCGATGACTGCGACGTCGGTTACTATGAGGTCGACGCACCTTGTGGCGGTAAGCGGGAAGGTGCATTCCTTCAAAATCTTGGGTTTGCCCTCAGCGGTGGTGTGGGGCATGACTACGATGACCTTTTTTACGCCGCTGGCCATCTCCATAGCGCCGCCGATAGTCCCAATCCACCCGACTTCGCTGGCGACAACATTGGCCAGGTCACCTTTTTCCGAAACCTGAAAGGCGCCCAGCACGGTCACATCGATGCGGCCGGTTCTGACCGCATCAAAGGCATCCGCAAAGGTACAAATACTCATACCGGGAGCGGGCGTCACAAACTGGCCGCCGGCATTCACCAAGTTGAGGTCCATCAGGTCTTCCTCACCTTTAGCCAGGACCCTGCCAAAGGCATAAACTCCGTTCTCGGAGTGAAAGACCACCTGTTTTTCCGGCGGGATAAAATTGACGCATAACGTGCCGATTCCCACGCCCAGATTGACCACATCGCCGTCTTTTAACTCTTTGGCCGCGCGCGCCGCGATGATGTCCCGGTCCAGACGCTGCTTCATCTCAGTCCGCCCTCGGGTATCTTTACTATGCGGTCAATATGCAAGCCGGGGGTGATAATACATTCAGGGTCAAGCTCCCCCGCTTCCACAATCTCATCTACCTCGGCAATAGTGACAGTTGAAGCCTTGGCTACCAGGGGATTAATGCTCCTGGATGTCATTCTGTAGACCAGGTTTCCCAGGGTGTCAGCCTTATAGGCCCTTACAAAACCGAAGTCAGCCCTCAAAGGCAACTCAAGGATGCACTTCTGTCCATCGATGACTTTGGTTTCTTTCCCTTTCTCATAAAACGTGCCGACTCCGGTAGTGGTATAGAACCCCTGCAAACCGGCGCCTCCAATGCGCATCCTCTCAACCAGTATTCCCAGGGGGACGATTTCCGCTTGCACTTCCCCAGAGTTTACCATCTTTTCAATGGGGTTGCGGTCCGTACCCCTACCCCAGGTCACAATTACCTTTTTTATCTGCTTGCTGTGTAACAAAATGTAGGGCATGGCATCAAGGTAACGGGTCATTCCCGGCTTGTCGGGAAATTGCCTGATGACATGCGTTCCGCCGATGTTCTGGCTGATGTAAGTGAGATTTCTTGCTCCATGGTCTTGCAGGGCGAGGATAAGGTTGAAGGGGGTTCCCGCAGTTCCCCAGGAAGACATCATGATACTGGCGCCATGGGGGATGTCCGCCACTGCCTCAGCAAAAGTGTTAAGGATTTTGTTCTTCAACGGGTATCTACTCCAAGCGCAGAGCTTCTAGGCATCAAGCCCCAAAGCCGCTATAGCATTGTCATACAGCCACTTCCGCCTGACTTCCGGCTTAAGAGGGAGTTCATCCATCTGCGCCAGAGAGTCTTTCCAATCGAGAAGGGGCCAGTCCGTACCCCACAACATCTTGTCTTTCAGAAGGGTGCTTCCGAAATGGAACAGAGGCTCGTAGCCCGTCCCTTGCATGGCGATGTAGCGCGGGCCGACGCCGGAGATATCGATGTAGACGTTGTGGTTTTTAAGCGCCACAGCTACCGTTTCTGCCGCCCAGGGCCAGCCAGTGTGAGTCACGATAATCTTGAGCTCGGGAAAGACCGAGGCCACGTTATCGAGTTTTACCGGCTGGGCATACTCCAGCGTGGGACTGGTGCCGTAGTTGATGCCCAAGACGATGCTTACGGTGATATTCAATTCGTTGCACTTGGCGTAAAGGGGAAAAAGGCTTTTATCATCGACATACATCTTATCGAAAAACGGCCTGAGGCACAGGCATTTTGAGCCATATTCTTTAATGCACTTTTCCATCTCTTTGAGAGCGTCCATGCCTCTCAATCCGCCAAGCTCTATCGCCGCAATGAATTTATCCGGATGTTTATTGGCGAATTCAGCCGCTCGCCGGTTGGGATCCTCAACCCAGGGCACCGGGACTACCAGTCCCCGTGTAACCCCGGCATCTTCCATATCCTTCAGCCATTGGTCCAGATGTCCCTGATACTGGCGCACCCTTTTTTCCGCGGCTGAAAACTTGGACCTGTAATCTTTGAGTTCGGTTGGGAATTTACCCTGTAGCTCAGCCGGCCTCATACGGATATCGAATATCACCGAAAACCTCCTTTTAATAGCTTTCAGCTACCAGCGCTTAGCTTTTAGCCCATCCCCACTACTCTTACTAATAGTCTTATAATAGTAAAGACTACGAA